>JADGCS010000050.1:0-15182 GCA_015228875.1 Deltaproteobacteria bacterium
CAATCATTCTGGCCGTTGCCGAGCGTGATGCAAGGTACATTGGGATGATTGGCAGCCAAAACAAGTGGAAAACACTCAAAGCAGAGATTGCTACACACCTCAATGATGCCAGTGCCGTAAATAATGTTAAATGCCCCATTGGTCTTCGTACCGGGGGTAAGTCTCCCAAGGACATTGCAATTAGCCTGGCTGCCGAACTACAGCAGGTCTATTATGGTGTTTGAGGGTACTCATTTTAAAGGGAGAGATTGTATGAGAGCATTTATTGTCACTTTGGTGGTTTGCATGTGTCTTTGCATTGGCTTTTTAGTAATTGGATTTACTGGAGACAAAAACACAAGGGGCGCAAAACCCGTAGACACTGTTGAGAAGGCCGCCGATAAAAACACACACCAGGACGATGTGGCTGATGATGAGGTAGTGTTCGAGTCAGACCTCTTGCTCGACGATATGAAATATCTAAACCAAGGCATATAAAATTAATCCTAATACATTGATATATAAATATTAAGCGCGCTTATTTTTGATAGGTTCTTTTAGTCTTGTTAAGGGCCCTTAACTATGAAAACCTCCGAAAAAATTCTTGCTATCCTTATTAGCTGCGCCGTTTTTTATCCGGCATGGTTTATGAGCAGCAAATCACTGGCGATCGTCTGGCCCATAACATATTTATCATTAGGGTTATTGTTTGCATTATTTTGGCTCCCGTTGTTTGACAGCAAAAATTCTTTAAGTGTTGGTTTAATTGTTAGGATAAAAGCTATTTGTTATGACCCTGTATTTTGGTTTGGCGGGCTTCTTTGTCTCTATGCTTTTCTACAATGGTATAACAGCGGGGCAATAAGGATCCTTGAAATGGGCGAGGTTAAAATAGAGCCTATCCGCCTAAAAAACCTACCATTTGTTGTTAACGAGCAAGAGGGCTGGGTGTTGTTTAGTCGATTTTATCTTGTGTGGGCTGTGGCCCTGAGTGTTAGAAACGGCCTATCAAGTAAGAGGGCCCTCACTTATTTATTGGATATTGCCCTTATTAATTTAAATTTGCTAGCCCTCTTAGGTGTGATCCAATTTCTGTCGGGGATAAATTTAATTTTATGGAGGTACGAGACCGGCGTTCACTTTTTCTCAACCATTGGATACGAAAACCATGCTGGCGCCTATTTTGTTATTGCTTTGGGCCTCGCCATGAGCCTCCTGGTTTACAAGTTGCAATTAAATCAAAATCGTTTAAATACAATTGGTAAGGGATATTATGTTATAGTAATGGTTTTACAGACAGCGTCAATTTTCATGAGTTATTCGCGCTCCTGTTATCTTTTTTTAGCGGGGTTGTTTGTTGTGTTTTTTTCTCTTGTGCTGTTTAATGTAATTAAGGGACAGGGGGGGGTGTTAAAAAAGATTGTTTACTGCGCGTCCCCCCTAATTGTTGCAGTTGTACTCGGTGTTATTGTTTTTTGTTCTAACGGAAGGGCCAAGCAAGAAATTCTATCTATGAAAAATGTCACCGAGTTTGCCAGTGTGGAGATCACATACAGGAGTTGGCAGTGGAAGACGGCGTTTGATATTTGGCAGAATCACGCTATTTATGGCGTTGGGGCAGACGGGGGCAGGTACATCCAGAGATTTTATTTACCAAAGAATCAGAGATTCATCACCAAGATTCACGGCAAGGCCAATGTTCACAGCGATTATTTTCAATACCTGAGCGAGCTAGGTGTCGTGGGTTTTAGCATTCTGGCACTGTTTTTTATATTCCTTATAAATAGAGTGCTTAACATAGAAATAATAAATAATCAGTTTAACAAAATGCTTGGGGCAACGCTGTTGTGTACACTGGCCCATGCCACATTTGACCTTCCATTTAGATCCACTGCCATTGCTGCCCTCTGGGTTGCGTTACTGAGCGTACTGGGCCATTTTAATAACAAAACAAAGTCCAGACAAGAGGTCGTTTCTAGCAGACCGAGACTTGCTATTTGCTTACGTTTCCTGGTTACCCTTACAGTCATTGTCACTCTTGCCTGGTTGGTTGGGTATCCATTAAGGGCAACGATAGCCAAGGATCTGCTTAACGCGACACAAGAGACGGCTGATCATCCCCCCCTCAAAAAGCTCCTTGTAGCGAATGTGCTGTGCGGCGGGGAGGACGACCTGCACAGGGTGATAAACAAACGGTACAAGGCACAAATAGAAAACAACGGGGCAACAGCAAAGGACCAAGTTGCGGCCCTCTATTGGGCCAATAAATTATACCAACAAGGAGAAGACAGCATCGATCACGCGCTCTACTATGCAAGTTTATTAGGGCGGTTTAAATTTTTTTTAGAGGAAGAATTAACACTGCACAAGGCCTACGCAGGCCATAAGGAGAACAAGGCGATCATGGCGGCCCTGTATCACTTTTATATCAGGCGGGGCGCGGCCGAAAAGGCAAGGTTTTTCGAAAAATACCGTGATATAAAATAGACCACGATATTAATGTCGACCACGTCTTTACAAACTACTTTGGATTAAACGCGAAATGTTTTAGGGCTGACACATCGTTACCTACGACACAGTAATTAATTAATGGTGCAATAGGTTGCAAAATAAGTTGCAAAATAAATAATGTTATAATGTGCTTAATTATGTACATAATTGTATTAAGAAATGGGGGCCCAAGTGATTAAATTAACACAAACAGTCAATAAAGGCGGCTGTGCAGCCAAGATTGCAGCTATTGAACTCAATGAAATTATTAACAAACTAAAGTTTCCAAAAAAGCAGGGGCGGTTAATCATCAATGGTGAGCAATTTGATGATGCGGCGGTTTATAAAATTTCAAAAAAACTCTACCTAATAAAAACACTGGATTTTTTTACACCTATTGTAGATGACCCCTATCTCTTTGGACAGGTGGCTGCAGCAAATGCAATGAGTGATGTTTATGCTATGGGGGGGCGTCCTGTACTTGCATTAGCCATACTTGCATACCCCTCATCAGTCTTTGAAAAACAAATTATTGCCAAGGTCCTTCAGGGTGCCATTGATAATCTAAAAAAGGCAAACGCAGATCTAGCCGGAGGGCATTCGATCGATGATGAGACAATAAAGTTTGGGTTATCTGTGACTGGCTTTACAGATAATAACACACTCTGGGCAAATAATGGGGCATTGGCCGGAGATAAATTAATACTCACAAAGGCATTGGGCACAGGGACATTAATGGCCGGGCTAAAATTTAAGACGTTATCTAAAGTAAAACTTGAAGAGGCGTATACATCGATGCGAAAACTAAACAATATAATCGACATAATCACAAAAAAAGAAAAAAAGGCCATTCATGCGGCAACGGACATAACAGGTTTTGGTCTTGCGGGGCACAGTTACCAGATGGCCAAGGCGAGTCGCGTGAGTTTTAAAATAAAGATGTCCTCGGTGCCGGTATTTGAGCACGTCATTGCCTCGCTAAAAATGGGCAATCTAACAAAGGCGCATAAAACTAATGCCGACTACACAAACAAAGGTGTAGTCATAGACGGGTCATTAAACAAAGAAGAAAGGCTTATCTGCTTTGACCCACAGACAAGCGGCGGGCTTTTGCTCGCGGTTGATCCAGATTATTGCGAGGGCATCATAAAAAAAATCAAAAGAGAATTTAAAATGGCGCGGGTGATTGGTGAGGTGAATCCAAGGGGTAAACAAGATGTCTACTTTTGCAGATAATGTGATGAGCGAGGCTGGGCTTGCACAATTACTTCTTACACGAAGGCCCTTGATCGATGTCAGATCCGAAATAGAATTTTCAAAGGGCGCTATTCTGCATTCAATAAATCTCCCCATTTTAAACACAGAGGAAAGAGACATGGTTGGAAAGCAGTACAACCAAAAGGGTGAGGCCGCCGCCATAAGGCTTGGACTTAAGTTGGTCAGCGGGTCCGTAAAAAAAGAACGTATTGCATCGTGGGTTTATTTTATAAAACACGTTGGTGCGGTGGCGCTGTTTTGCTGGCGCGGCGGCAGACGCTCGGAGATTGCACAACAGTGGCTTAAAGAGCATGGCATTGAGATCCCAAGGGTCAAAGGAGGGTATAAGGCCATTCGCAATCGTCTTCTTTTATCATTGGAGCAAGCCTATCAAGACCTGCCCCTTATCGTCCTCAGCGGTCGCACGGGAGTCGGCAAAACTGCGCTGATCAAGACTTTGAGGCACGTCGACCTAGAAAAAATCGCCCGGCACCGTGGCTCGGCATTTGGATCCATGCAGGAACCACAGCCAAGAAGTGCAACATTCGAAAACGAGCTTGCCCTCGCCTTGTTAATTTTAGGCACAGGCTGTCAAGACCCGGTTATTGTAGAAGACGAAAGCAGGTTGATCGGCGCGGTCTCTCTCCCGTCAAATTTTTTTAACAAGATGTCTGCTTCTCCCCTGTGTGTGCTCGAAGATTCAATGGAGAACAGGATTGATCGTGTGTTCCACGAATACGTACAGGCACCTCTCCATCAATCTGTGTTGAGTGAACCCAAAGCACTGGACTCTCTAAAAGATGTTTATCTTGCAAATGTAGATAGAATAAAAAAGAAGCTTGGCAGTGAACGTGCGAGTGATATAAAAAAAATCGTGGACTCTTCATTTGAAAGGCACAAAGAAAAAAACGATGTGAGTGAACACCGCATCTGGATAAAGCAACTGCTCACGGATTATTATGACCCCTTGTACGACTACCACATTAAGCTGCAGTCTCACAGGGTTGTCTTCAGGGGTGATAAAAAAGAAGTGCGGGAATATCTTGCCGTTTAAGCGCTCGTCGTCAATCGACCCCACCATTGTTTAACCTAAAAGGGCCGAGGCGGTGATGGTCCAACGAGCATCGGTTTGGCTTTGGACAAAGGCAGTCACACTCTCTTAACGGCATGCTGGGGCAATTTGATGTGGCCGTACCAGGCGGCTGCTTGTATGCTCTACTAAGAGCCTATTCGAAAACCTCTGATTGTGAAACATGAAAAGTCTCCAAGCATTGATAACCGTGGTGTCGCGGATGCGACTCAGGAGCCTAGCCGTAGGCTTCAGCCTACGGTTTATTGCGGGAAAATATTTTCACACCCTGAAGGGGTGTAGGTCAAGCCCTGCGCCCCTTCAGGGCGCAAATCCTTCACCACCTTGAATCCGTAGGCTAAAGCCTACGGCTAGGCTCCTCCATCCCTACGGGATGTATTAAGAAAACACGTTCACCGCGTTAGGTTTTCGAATAGCCTCTAAAGGTCGCCGAGGTTTTGCATATTGGCAAAGGGCTTAGTTTTGGGTTGGGGAGAATCAAGATTGATAATTAGTGTATAGTATAGTACAATACACATTGTAAGACATGATGGAGCAGATCATGGATTGGAACAAAGGGCTTTTACTTGTTGAGGGTTTTGAATGGGATGATGGCAATACGGTCAAAAACTTTCGCAAACACCACGTGAGTTGCGAAGAGGCCGAGCAGATATTTTTTAATAGACCGCTTTTATTAATAGATGATGCTATTCACTCAACAACAGAGCCACGCGCAAAAATGTTTGGCAAAACAAACAATGACAGACCGCTCACTGTTAGTTTTACTGTCAGAAAAAAACACATCAGGATCATTTCGGCAAGGCCCATGAACAAAAAAGAGAGAAGGATTTATGAAAAACAAGCTCAATAATAAATACGTTCCTCTGGAATCTTTAAAAAGCACAAAACGTCTTGATTTAAGCAAGGCAACCCCCGCCCCCGACATGCCCAACCTTAAAACTTCCACTGTCACTGTTAATCTACGTATGCCGGTGTCTATGGTTAATGCCCTCAAGATGCAGGCCAACAGGCAGGATGTTCCGTATCAGAGCTACATGAAAATGCTTATCGCCGAGGCACTCAAAATCAGGAAAAGGGTCCTTCAAAAATAACCTGATAATAAATACGCAGGTCAAAATGCAAACTTAAAACACTCATTGACCGTGTGCCGACCGAGGACAATGTCGAGTCTCTCAGGGGATTGGAGGGGATGGCGAGCAAGATTTATTTTTCGGTCTTTGATAAGGGGTTTAAGAATTTTTTTTGTTTTCATAATCTGAATGCAGTTCCCTGCGTGAAGGGATTAAGACAATTCTTGTGCCAGATGAGGGGCTTGATATGCATATTATTAATAAATGATATCAATATGTTGGGGCTGTTCTGAGTTGGGGGTTGTGGGGGCTTTGACCAGGGAAGGGGTATTGACACCATAATTTTTTAAAGACTTCAAAGAGGTCTTAAGGCCCCCTTTGTTTGGGGGTTCTACGTCTTGATTTTACAGACCCAAGGTGCCATTGTCTGCCGGTCGCGTTTTTTATAACGGGGAGTGTTTATGAGTCTGTTAAACAAAAGGGTGTTTTGGATTGTTGCGGATTCCCTGGGGGTGGGATTTTTGCCCGATGCCCACTTGTTTAAACCGGTCAAGGGCGGTGATGTTGGCGCAAATACCCTTTACAACATTATTGAGTCCACCGGCGGGCTCAACGCACCCGCGCTTAAACGCATGGGGTTTGCCCATACCTTGATCGACAGCACGCATGCGGAGGGGCACCGTCTTTACCGGCCGGACACCCAGCCCATCGCCTCTTATGGAAGGATGGCCGAGGTCTCTGCCGGCAAAGATACGCCATCAGGGCATTGGGAGCTTGCGGGTTGTCCTGTGCCTTATCAAATGCCCGTGTACTACGACGGTCTGCCCACAGAAATGCTGGAGCGGTTTATCGCACGCTGTCATGAATCGGGAAACGCAATCCCTGGCGTGCTTGGCGGGGAGCCTGCATCGGGGACCGAGATCATTGCCAGGCTGGGCGAAGAACATGTGAGGACCCTCAAACCCATTGTGTACACAAGCGGGGACTCTGTCTTTCAAATCGCGGCGCACGAGGGGGTGTTCGGTCTTGACAGGCTCTACCTGATCTGCGGGATAGCACGCAAGATGCTCAACGAATACGAGGACAAGATCGGCCGCGTGATAGCGAGACCCTTTGTCGGTGAGTCATCTGCCACATTTACACGAACACCCAACCGCAGGGATTATTCCCTTAAACCCCTCAAACCCACAGTTCTCAATGCTGCGCGAGACGCAGGTCTTGACATCATAAGCATTGGCAAGATCGCTGATATTTTTGCAGACGAGGGGATTACAGAAAAAATTAAATCCAAGTCCAACACGCAGAGCATGGAGGTTCTCACAGAACTCGCCCTTAAAAAGGGTTGGTGCGGGATCGCCTTTGCAAACCTCACCGATTTCGACATGCTCTACGGGCACAGGAGGGATCCTGCGGGGTACCGCGAGGCGATTGAGCGCCTTGATGGACAGATCCCCGGCCTTCTTGACAAACTGACAGACAACGATCTGGTGATCATCACCGCGGACCATGGCTGTGACCCTACATTTGCGGGGACCGATCACACACGTGAGTATGTGCCGGTTCTTGTCTATCAAAAACAAAGACCACCAAAAAATCTGGGGACAAGAGGGACCTTTGCTGACTGTGCTGCCAGTCTTGTGTCTTTTCTTGACCTTGATTATCAGGTGCAAGCGGAGAGCTTTTTATGAAAATCAAAAATCTTAACCCTCATTTAAAAAAACTGGGCGTTGATCATCTTTACCACTTGGGCCTTGATACCAGCATGAATCTCAAAAAAATGTTTGGTGATGTTAAATACGTCTGCATGGGTGGGAGTCCCGACAGGGCGTATGTCATGGCCAAGAAACTGGCAAAGGATCTCAAAATAAAGATCAAAGGGTCAGACCTTAAACCCGTTGGAAAATCAGAGCGGTACTCGGTATACAAGGTGGGTCCGATTATCTCGGCCTCGCACGGGATTGGCATGCCCTCACTTGCTGTGTTTATGCACGAGATTACCAAGCTGCTTTATTATTCGGAGTGTGAAGATCCCATGCTCATGCGCATCGGGACATCCGGTGGGGTTGGTCTTGAGGGCGGTACGGTTGTGGTGACCGAAGAGGCCCTTAATGCGGAGTTAAAACCCGTTTATGAAATTGTTGTCCTTGGAAAGAAAAGGGCCTATCCTGCGCAACTCAGCAAAAAAATAAATCAGGAGATCATTAACGCAAACAGAGAGTTTGAAGTCGTTCAGGGTAAAACGGTTGCAGCAAACTGTTTTTATGAAGAACAATCGCGGCTCGATGGCGTTTTAGATCCGGGATTTACAGAGGCCGATAAAATGGCCTTTCTCAACAAGGCTTACATGATGGGGGTGCGCAACTTTGAAATGGAATCCTCACAGTTTGCCGCCTTCTGCAACCGTGCGGGTATCAAGGCCGCAGTGGTCTGTGTGACACTCCTTAATCGCCTTAATGGTGATCAGATTACGGCAAGTCCCAAGACTCTTTCGGGGTACTCCGATAATTCTCAGACGGTTGCTGTTAATTATATCAGGTCCAGGCTGTAATGCAAAAAATGCGATGGGGTGGTGTGTGAGGCTTTACATCAGTTCCCTGCCAAATTTTAAACTTTCAAGGACCTTTCTTGCGCGTCCCTGTTTTTTGTCCTCGAGGTCGTCGATACGGCGGATCTCTGAGATCTGCGGATCTATATTGATTATACCCGCAATGCAGTGCTGGCTCTCCGGATTTAAAATACCAAACAGGCTTAAAAAATAATTGCCGTTTTGTGCGTGGATCACAACGCTGTGATAGCTCGCGATCTTTTCTGTCCTGGAGCTGATCACTGTGGCTTGCGGGTATTGATTAACAAGGTCTATAAGTTTTTTTTTAAGGAGCATCTCTCTTTGCCCCACCTCGACGAGAGGGACCTTGATGTATTTAAGGATGAGGTTTTCTGTGATGCCGTTTTCGCTGTTTAAAAACTGCAGTTTAACGTAGGCATCTTTGTCCCCGATTTGTTCGGGATACACGACGTGTGTCATGGTCGTGGGGAGAGAAATGTCAAATTCCTGCGGGACAGCAACGGCATGAATGCTTCCGTAATCCCTGTTAATGGTGAGTGTCCCCTGTTCCTGTTGGTAAGCCTGCATCAAGGGGACCAAAATCATCAGGGTGATCAAGACGGCAAAGCGTTGCCGCCTGGGGGGTGTTTTCGACATCATAAGGCGTATCTATCGATAGTCAAAAAATATATCAATGAGCCGTTTAAATAGGCAGGGGCGTCGCGCCCCTGATATTCATTAAACGGCGCGTTACCACGATTAAAGCACCCCCTTGCTATTAAAAAAGGGACGTGGCTACAATTTTTCTATGACAGAATGGCGCATCAATGGGGACAATCAAGCCCTTGCTTTATACAGATCACTTCAAAAGGTTGCAGAGCAAATCATCGAAAAACCGGATCCGCTCACACACAGGGAAACATCCCTTTCGCAGGATGACATGACGTTGTGGCTTCAGAGCGAGGACAGACAAGGATTTGCCAGGAAGGCCCTTTGTTTTATCGATCAAAATACCGGTTTAAAGCACACCCTTTTTGATGACTTGTCCAAATTTTACAACCAAATGGTCTCCCTGGACAAAAAAGATGGAAGGATTGATGGGAAGATCGTGTCTCTCCCTTCAGAGATCCTTGTCTTAGACAAAACAGCCTCGATATGGGACAACATAAAGGATCAGTGGGGCAGTGTGTTTTCTGTGGATCTCAAGACACAAAGCGGTATCAAGACTGCCGGAACAGCGTGGATTGCCGATAAAGAACAGACTGCCGATGGTGCCTACAGGTATTGGGTGATCTCCAACGCGCATGTGGTTGATCTGTCGCAAAGGCAGGAGTTTTCGAGGACACTCACCAACCACAAGACAAAAAAAACTTACGAGACAACCCTTGTTGGCGGGGATCATGCCTACGATATTGCCGGGATGTATTTTGATACCAGAGATGTTCTGACACCGTTTGTGATGAACAACGCCCCTGCATCTACGGGAGACCGGATTGCTGTGGTCGGTAACCAGATAGCCCTGGGAAATGCCTACACAGAGGGACAGATTAACGATAACGAGGATTTTGCCTCGAGCATGCCCCTGCCCCTTTATCAACACGATGCCAATGCAACCAACGGAAACAGTGGCTCGCCGGCCTTTAACGAAAAGGGTGAGGTGATTGGCGTGGTGGCCCTGCAGGTTCAGGCCAACGCGCAGATTGGCTATATTATTCCCTCGCGTTATGTGATGGAGGCCTATACCGCAATCCGGGCTTCATACAACAAGGGGACCGGGGAGTTGGGGACGCACAGTGTCCTGGGCCAGCTGGATGTGACCTGTCAAGTCATGAACACGGACACTTTAAAGCAGCTGGGTATTTCTGCTGCGTATGGGTATTATGTGGCGCTGGTTGGCGCCGGCTCGGCCGCAGAACAGGCCGGTCTTAAGGCGGGTGATATTATTCTTTCTTACGATGCCAAACCTGTTTCTCAATCAATCAGCGAAATGCAGTACGCGCTCAGCCGCTACAAAGAGGGTGATCGCGTAGCCCTTGAGGTTGTCTCGACACAAAGGCCCGATCAACCCAAAAAAATTGCATACACCATCGTGGCACAAACAATGCCGCTTGAAACAGGTGTGTGGGAGAGTTCCTCCGGTTTTACAGCGATTGATCTTACCCCGGATCAGCGAAAAATCTTTGGTGATCTGGTGCAGGCAAAGACAGGCGGGGGCATGATATTTAATCAAGCAACTCCTGCGGGTGTCCCCGCCTCCCTGATTGGCACGGGCATCAACGGTGTGCCCACGCCCACGGTTGCAATGTTTCGTGAGGGTTTTGAAAAAATGTCGGAGGAAGACCGCGTCATTATTTTTCACGCGGTCAAGGGGACAGCCTCTCAGGGCGGGGTTGTTAATCATCACAGATTTCTGCTTAACGGGACAAGACTCAAGGGCAGTGATATGCCCGTTGCCTCAGGTCAGAGTGTCTCGATGCTTTCGGCATTTGCCTTTTTGGGTTTTGAAGGGGCAAGATTAAACAGCCCGGAAAAAGCGGCGCTGGGTGTTCCCCAGAACATACCAGCCTTTTATGTTCAGGAAACAAGCGAGGGCGGGCGTGACCTTATGGAGGATGAACTGTTCGAGGGCGATGTGGTGGTTGGCTTTGAGGATTATCATTTAAATCAAAAAACAAGTGCCCCCTGCTGGGACAGCCTCCCCTGGCTCAAGATATGCCATATCGAGGGGCTTCAGGATTACATGGGACGCAACGTCTCACGCACCAAGTGGGTGAATCTTAATGTGCTCAGAAACGGCAAGTCGATTTCTGTCAAAAGAAAAATGGGTGGGGCCGAAGATGATCAAAGTTTGAGGGTCATCGAGACCAAGGCCGGGGACCCGTTCACGTTTGGAACAAAAGAACTCACCGCCGACGAGCGCATGCACCTTGGCCTGGCAGATGACGGCCCGGGTGTTTATGTGACTTCTCCTCAAGCGGGTGAGGAGCACCCCTATAAAATCGAGGCCGGCATGGTCATCACGCGTGTCAATGGTGTGGAGATTTATGACAGCAATACCCTCGAAGATATTTTAAAGGAAAGCCGGTTGCTGCACAGGCCTGTCTTTTTTGAGGTCGAGGGGTCAAAAAAATGGATGATCCCCGGCATTAAAATGCCCATCGAAGTCTTGATTCATGCCGAGTGATGGCGGTATGACCCTTCTAAAATAATTTTCGACAGATGTTTTTAATACTGAGCGACATAAATTATTGTGCGTCATTGCGAGGAGCGAAAGCGACGCGGCAATCTCTTTGATCCCAAGGGTGTCAAGGGGATCGCCACGCTACGCTCGCGATGACGACACCGTCATTGCGAGGAGCGTAAGCGACGCCGCAATCTCTAAAAACAAAGAGGTCGTGCCATGAGTATCACAACCATTAACCCGTCTACGGGTCAACCGATCAAAACATATCGCGAAATGTCGCCTGATGAGATCCGTGCGGTGATTGAGGCTGTCTTTAAGGCCCAGAAAGACTGGGCGGGAACGGCGTTTTCGGAGAGAGAAGCGCTTTTTAAAGAGGCGGCTTTGGTGTTACGCAAAAACAAACGCGAGTACGCCTCTCTCATGGCGCAGGAGATGGGAAAACCGCTTGCAAGCGGAGGTGGCGAGGTTGATAAATGCGCCTGGGTCTGTGAGTACTATGCCGACCACGCCAGAGAATTTTTAACACCGCGCAAGATAGAGACCGCCGCCCAAAACAGCTTTGTCACATTTGAACCGCTGGGGGTTGTTTTGGCCGTGATGCCGTGGAACTTTCCCTTTTGGCAGGTCTTTCGTTTTGCGGCCCCGAGCCTTATGGCCGGAAACTGCGGCATCTTAAAGCACGCATCCTGCACTACAGGCGCTGCTGTGGCTATTGAGGATGTGTTTATCAAGGCGGGTTTTCCAAAGACTGTTTTTAAATCCATCATTGTCAGTTCGCAGAATATGGGCGCCGTGATAGAAAATCCAATGATCGCTGCGGTCACACTGACAGGCAGCGAGCCCGCTGGAATATCAGTGGCACAAAGGGCAGCGGCCGTTCTTAAAAAGACTGTCCTGGAACTTGGCGGGAGTGATCCTTATGTGATTCTCAAGGATGCCGACCTTGATGAGGCCGCGCGTGCCTGTGTGGCGGCCAGGCTTCTCAATACAGGCCAGACCTGCATTGCAGCGAAGCGCTACATTGTTGTTAAAGATGTTATGGAGGCCTTTGAAAAAAAAGTGATTCAAGAAATAAAAAAGTATGTTGTGGGTGACCCGTTTGATCCCACGGTTACTGTGGGGCCCATGGTGCAGGCGTCTCTCAGGGAGGAACTGCATCAGCAGGTTAAAAAGAGCATTGCCCTGGGCGCACGATGCGTCCTGGGCGGCGTGATTCCCGATGGTCCCGGCTTTTTTTATCCCCCAACCCTTCTCACGCATGTGACAAAAGGCATGCCTGTCTTTGATGAAGAAACATTTGGGCCGGTGGCAGTGATTATTTCGGCCCAGGACGAAGAAGAGGCGATTTTACTTGCCAACGATACTGCGTTTGGTCTTGGTGCGGCGGTTTTTACAAGGGACATAAAAAAGGGCACCGAGATTGCGTCAAAAAGACTCCATGCCGGGTGCTGTTTTGTAAACGAGGCCGTCAAATCAGACCCGCGCCTCCCGTTCGGCGGGGTCAAGAAATCAGGCTATGGCAGGGAGCTGTCAAGCTTTGGCATTCTGGAGTTTGTGAATATCAAGACCGTGTATGTAAAGTAGATCATGACAGGAAAAATTTAATCTGGTATGGAGGCCCGCGTACATCATCATTTGCATAAAACAAAAAACTCTCCGCGCTGTGCCCACCCACGATGGGGATCGGAGCATCATGAAATCTTGATGCAAAAGCGCGTAGAAAAGCACTGTTTTCTGCATCAAAAGGAGTGTTTATGACAACATTACTCGTACTCATTGTGATTGTGGCCGTTTTGGTTTTGATTGTGATCGGAATTTATAACGGCCTTGTTCGTGCGCGCAACGAAGTTAAAAACGCGTGGTCGCAGATCGATGTTCAGCTCAAGCGCAGGCACGATCTTATTCCCAATCTGATCGAGACGGTCAAGGGCTACATGAAGCATGAGGCGCAGACCCTTGAGGCTGTTGTTAAGGCGAGACAGCAGGCGGTTAACGTGTCGGGTGACGTGGCGGCGTGCGCCAAGATAGAAGGCATGCTCTCGCAGACCTTAAAGTCTCTGTTCGCGGTCAGCGAAAACTACCCCGACCTCAAGGCCAATCAGAACTTTCTCAACCTGCAGGAAGAAATCACATCAACAGAAAACAAAATCGGCTTTTCAAGGCAGTTTTACAACGATGCCGTCCTTAAGTTTAACAACAGGACCATGGTTTTTCCAAACAACATTCTCGCCGGCATGTTTAATTTTACGCAGGAAAAATATTTTGAAATTGAAAACCCTGCCGACAAAGAGGTGCCGCAGGTAAAGTTTTAAATGGATTTTTTCCAACATCAGCACAAAAGCCGCGTCCGGAGTAAACTGCTTGTTTTTTTGTTTCTTATTGCCGTTGTTTTGACCATAGCGTCGCTTTATTTTGCCTTTGGTGTGGCACTGACAATCCTGGAAACATCCACATCGGATCAGACAGCTCTTTTATTAAACTGGTGGCAGGCCGAAATTTTTATTGCCTTTAGTCTGTTTATGTGTGCCGTTATTTTTGGAGCGACCCTTGTGAAGTCATTCATGTTAAGGGGCGGCGGACGGACCGTGGCCGCGATGTTTGGCGGCAGAGAGATTCTGCCCGGCACAAAAAATCCCAACGAAAAAAAACTTTTGAACATTGTTGAAGAAATGGCCATTGCCTCTGGCATTGCGGTCCCGCCTGTTTATGTCCTTGATGACGAGGATGGAGTCAACGCCTTTGCTGCAGGCCATAAGCCGGAGAATGCCGTGGTTGCCGTCACAAAAGGGAGCCTTGATCGTTTTACACGAGATGAACTGCAGGGTCTTGTGGCGCATGAGTTCAGTCACATCCTCAACGGCGACATGCGGATGAATCTTAAGCTCATCGGGATTTTGTACGGGATTGTTTTTATCGGGAGTATCGGCAGATTCATGATGCGGGCGGGCGGTTCATCGGGGAGCCGGTATCGCAAGGGGGCAAAGGGCGGCATCCAGGTTGCATTGGCGGGTCTTGTGATTTACCTTGTGGGGTCTGTCGGTGTTTTTTTTGGAAAGCTTATCAAGTCGGCGATCTGCAGGCAGAGGGAGTTTTTGGCGGATGCCTCTGCCGTGCAGTATACGAGAAATCCCTCGGGTATTGTCAACGTCCTTAAAAAAATTGGCGCGCTCGATTCAGGTTCTGCGGTGTATCATAAAAACGCGGAGGTCTGCGGCCACATGTTTATTGCGGAGGCCATTAAATCCTCGTGGGTGAGCTTGTTGGCAACCCACCCGCCGATTGCAGCACGTATCAGGCGTATTGAGCCAAACTGGGACGGCAAATTTATTGCGGCGCTCACACCGGCCGCGGGGACACAGGGACCACAGGCTATCTCTTACACACAGGCGGGCACGGTCAGGGTGCGCGGTGTTGACGGCATATCGGCTCTGACAGGGTTAGCGGGCATTACCCCCGATGCTGCGGTAAAGGGTGTGGGCACGGTCAGTCCCCAAAATATAGAGGCGGCACAGGCCCTGATTCAAAAAATTCCCGAGCAGGTGAGAGAGGTCATCAAAACTTCGTGGG
>JADGCS010000050.1:15202-31644 GCA_015228875.1 Deltaproteobacteria bacterium
TTCTTCTGCACAAAGAAAAAGAGATTTTAAAAAAACAGCAGGCGATGATCCTGAGTGCGCTCAATGTGGATTTTCCCGAATTCTTTGAAAAACTGGCGTGCTACGCGGATTCTATCAAACCACACATGAGATTGCCGCTGATCAACATGGTCCTGCCTGCCCTGCGGGGTCTTTCAGAAGAGCAGTATGACCGGTTTAAGGCGACACTGCATGAGTTGATACAGGCGGACAACAAGATCGATCTTTTTGAATACTGCCTCTACCGGATTGTGATCAGGCACCTTGAGCCTGTTTTTAGAAAACAAAAGCCATCGCCGATCAAGTATTATGCTGTGCAGGGCATCAGGGAAGAGGTGGCCGAACTCATGTCACACATAGCCCTTTTGGGGCACGCCGATCTCAAGACCGCAGAGTGCGCCTTTGAGAATGCCGCGGCGGTCTTTAAACAAAAAAATATTGTGATGTCATTTGTTTCCGCACAGGGATTTAATCTTTCGCGTGTCGACCAGATTCTAAAGGTGACCGCGTTGGCAGGCCCCGATTTAAAAAAACTCATCATCACGGCCTGTGCGCGATGTGTCCTGTTTGACAAGCAGATCACGACCGACGAGTATGAACTCTTAAGGGCCATTGCTGATCACATGGGTTGCCCCATGCCGCTTGTAGCCGCCTGATCATCTAAAGATCGTTTATCGACAGCACTGTACCTCGTCACACAGAGGTCTCGCCGTTTCTTTGTTAAGGGAACCCGTCTGCTCAACCCTCCACGAAATAAACAAAATCGCCGCTATATCATGTCATGAAAATCATAAGAAAAGCCGCCTTTGTGGGGGTTGTCTTAATCAGGGCCGTCTGATCTGTTTGTAAAAAAAATACAACAATCATCATAATAAACACAGGAGCTTAAATATGATGTCATTACGTACGGCCATGATGGACGGTGCGCGTGGGTTGATTAACAGGGTGGCGGGGCCCGAGACGGCTATCGGCCGCGGGGTGGCAGAGATTGACGAGGCGCTGTTGCAGACGCCGCTTGCGCCCGCTGTTGATGCCTTGAAGGCGCGGTTTCGTACAACCTTTGGCGGCGTTACACCAAGGGGGTTTGACAGGGGGCTGTGGCGACAGCCCGTTGCAAGGACCGTGATACCTGCATCTGCGCCCGTTGCGACTCCAGGTGGTGTAAAATCTGTCTTTCCTGTTAACGGCATTGAAAACCCGGACAACAACCCCGTCCTTGACTTTACGGGCATGCCGCGTTTTGACAGCATTCGCGCCGAACATGTGGTCCCCGCCATGCAGCGGGTTGACGCCAAGGTGCGACAAAAACTTGCGGCACTGGAGGAACGTCTCGCGCAGATGGATCACCCCACATGGGAGCAGGTGGTCCTGCCCCTTAATGACATCGAGCGCCTGATATACCTTGCCTGGCAGCCCATTGATCACCTCAAGGCGACGATGTCTTCGGATGCCCTTGAAAAGGCCTGTGAAGAGGCAAAGAAGATTTACATCGACATGGGGCTTGCCATGGGTCAAAGCAAGGCGGTGCATGCTGCCTTACAGAAGATCCGGGCGGGTGTGGAGTGGTTTAGACTGGATGAGGGTCAGCGCAGGGCCATTGATTCACGCATTAAGGGCGCAGAATCTTCAGGTATTGCCCTTAAAGGTCAAGACCTGGCACGGTTTAACTGGATCTCAAAACGCCTCGGTGAGCTGACGTCTCTGTACACAGATAACGTGACAAAGGCCACCATGGCCTTCGAGCTGGTGGTGACCGACGCAAACGAATTACGTGGTCTTAACACACAGGACCTTGAGGCACTGGCGGAGGCCTACAAAGGAAGGCACCCGGATGGGCACGCAACACAGGCCTCTCCCGGACCGTGGCTTGTGACCATTGATCCTTCGTGTTACACAAGTATCATGTCTCGATGCGAGAACAGCGCCCTTAAAGAAGTGATTTTTAGGGCGCGGGCGGTGCGTGCTTCAGCGGGCGAATACGACAACACGGGGCATGTCGATGAGATCATCAGCTTGCGACAGGAAAGCGCCCGTTTGCTTGGTTATCAAACCCATGCAGATCACAGCCTTTCCAGAAAGATGGCGGGACAGGTTGCGTCGGCAGATCACCTTCTCAAACTTCTGCACGATGCCTCAAAGACAACGGCTCTCCAGGAAAAGCAGGAGCTTCAGGCCTTTGCGGTCGAGAGGGGCTATCAGGGAGAGCTCAAACCGTGGGACACAACGTATTATCTGGAACTCATGATGAAAGAGCGGTTTGATGTCAACGATGAGGTGCTCAAACAGTACTTTGATCTGTCTCGCGTTATGGATGGTGTGTTTGAGGTCGTTCAAAATCTCTTTGGTGTTAAGATACGACCCGCAGACGGGAAAGCGCCTGTTTATCATACCGATGTGCGCTACTTTGAGGTCGTAAGCAAAAGGGGTGACATCATTGCCTCTTTTTATTTTGATCCATATGAGCGGGCGGGGCAAAAGAGGGGTGGTGCGTGGATGAACGACGTGCGAAAACGCAGGCAGCTCCCCGATGGCACCTTTACAGTGCCCACAGCGACACTCACCACAAATTTTGAGGCCTGTCAGCGGCAAACCATCGAGACTCACAATGAATGACGTCGAAACGTTTGCTCACGAACTTGGGCATGGCCTGCAGCACATGCTGACCGAGGCGCGCCACGAGGATGTGGCTGGTATAGAGAATGTAGAATGGGATGCCGTGGAGATTGCAAGCCAGTTTATGGAATACTGGATGTATCAGCCGGAGGTCTTAAAAAAGATGACGGCGCACATGGAGACGGGTGCACCCATGCCCGACGAGATGATAGAGAAGATCAGAAAGTCCAGGACTTTCTTTGGTGCCAATGCGATGCTGCGGCAGATTCTTCTCGCGGCGACAGACCTTGAGTTGTATCATCGCTATGACCATAAAAAAACAACTGAGACTCCCAACGATGTCTATTTAAGAAAGGCGCGGGAGCTCACAGTCTACCCGCCGTTTGAGGATGGCCGCATGCTCAATTCGTTTAATCACATCTTTGCGGGCGGCTACGCCGCGGGGTATTACAGCTACAAGTGGGCCGAGGTGATGGCGGCAGATATCTTTAGTGCGTTTGAGGGACACCTTGATGATCCTGCGGCTATCAGGGCGATTGGGCAGAGGCTCAAAGAAACACTGTATGGCCTGGGCGGCAGTGTGCACCCGGCAGAGGTCTTTAGACGCTTTATGGGCAGGGGATACAGTATTGAAGCGCTTTTGCGGCATAGCGGGCTGGTGGATGGGTGATCCGCTAATTACAACGTGGGCAGGTGGTGTTCATCCCCTCGATGGTCATGCAGAAAATCGCAGAATCCCTCTAAATTCTCCATGACCCAGTCGGCGCCCTCTTTCTGCATGACCTCCCTTGGCGTGTTGTTGGTGCACACACCGATGGTCTTGACGCCGATAGCCCTGCCGCACCGGATGTCGTGCACGGTATCACCAATTAAATACATACGGGCGGGTTTTTCTTTGGTGAACGTGAGAGCCTCGGCGTAGGCCTTTTTTGTGAGGGCCAGGCGGTCCTCTGCGTCCGAACCAAAGCCCCCAAAGAGAAAGAAGTGATCGATACTCCCCCTTTTTAACTTGGCAAACCCCGACTCTTTGAAATTGCCCGTGGCCAGACCAAGGCAGTAGGTTGGATCTGTCGAAAGCGCGCACAGCGTCTTTTTGACAAAGGGCATGAGCCTGAAGTCCTCGCAGGTGTAGAGGGTTTCGTGGATGTAGGCGCAGTACTTTTGGCGGATCTGGCCGATCTCTTCGGCGGTTGGCGCTTTGTTAAAACGCCTTTGGTAGCATTCCCTGATGAGCGAGAGATCGGTCCTGCCGTGGGGGTCGATGTCTTTAAAAACCTCGGCCTCGTTGTAAAGCACCATAAAGGCCCTGTTAAGCGCGCTTGTTCCCGCGCCACCTGTGAGGAGCAGGGTTCCATCGATGTCAAAAAGGAGTGCTGTTTTTTTTGTTCTGCTTGTCATACTACGGGTAAACAAAAAGGGGCACGCGGCCCCTTTTTTAAAATGGTGCAGTGAATTATATTACGACCCTGAGCAGGCATTTTGAAAATCTTCTTCGGAAGCGTCGTTCATGTTGAAATCGGTAAATGTACACGTGTAGGTATGGGAGGCATCGGCTGCTGTCATCGTGCCGTTGGCTACTGCATCTTCATCGATGGAGAGGGAACCTGTCACGTTGACTGAGGCGTCGTTTATGCCAATAGCGAGATTGTATGTAATGGTGACGAGATGATCTGCCTGTTCCAATGCCATGCCTACTGAACCCGACACCGTCAGTGTTTCGCTGTCCATGGTGGTTGTGTAGTTGGTAAAGGTGATAGTGGCGCTGAGATCATTGTCGGTGAAGGATCCATCAAGTGCTATGCCCCCGTCAAAGACGGCGCCATAGCCATGATCACATGTGTCGTAGGTGAGGTTGATTTCCATCGCGGTAGAAGTGACATCGTAGGAGTATGTCTCTGTGCCGCTTACTGCGCATTGTTCAGGTCCGTAGGTATCGGCAAGCTCTTTAAGGTTCTGGCCACCAGCACCGGTCAGGCTTGACGTAATAGCGGCAAGCGAGCCCGTTGTGGCAACCACACTTAGAGCGATGTCTTCTGCCTCGGCCTCGGTGACCGAGCCAGAACCGGGCTGTGCTACGCTGGTACTGATGGCATCGCTGACCCCGCAGTGAATAAGCCCCATGCAGGCAATGAGGGCCAAGGTTTTTTGCAAGGTTTTGTTTGTTATTTTCATAAAGGCTCCTTTAAAGATTTTATCAAGTTGCTTCCTAGATCACCCCCCCCTGCAACTTCAAGTGATTTAAAATAAAATCGTGCAGGGCTGGTCTGAATTTTCGAACCTTGATATTTTTTCTATCGGGCATGCACCTGTTGGTGAGCAGGATCATCCAGAAGTCGCGGTCAAGGTCCCACCAGAAACTTGTTCCCGCGTATCCCAGATGGCCGATGGTGTTTTTTGAAAAAAGGTTTCCGGCCTGAGAAATCCCCTGTGTGGGGGTGTCAAAGCCCAGGGTGTAGCACAACTTGTGCCACTCGCGATCTTTTGCGGGCCTTGCAAAGAGGTCGAAGGTTTCTTTGTTGATGAGGGCGGATTTTCCCTGCGAGGCTAGCCTGAGTTCGCTTAAGATCACATGGATGGTCCTTGCGTTGGAAAAAAGCCCCGCGTGACCGCTGACCCCTCCCATCACGGAGCAGTTGCGGTCCATCACCTCGGCCTGAATGACCCTCTTTCTCAAGGTGCAGCAGGTGCTGGGGACGAAGATTTCTTTTTTTAAGTGAGGATCTTTTTTATCAAGGGGGCAGAAAAAAATCTGGTCTGCAATATTTAATGGATCAGCGATTTGTGTTTTAAACAGGACATCAAGGGGAGCGCCACACACTTTTTCCAAAATAGCCCCGAGCAGAATATACCCGACATCGCTGTAACGTGTGTCCCTTGACAGACGATCCATGTCGTCGTTGCTTAAAATCATGCGCAGGATTTTTTTTTTGTTTGCCTGATAATCGGGATATTTTTGGTGGATCATCTCTGCATAAAAGGGCGCCCAGTCGATCATGCCGGCAGTATGATTGAGGAGTTCGCGAATGGTAAAGTCTCCCAGTACCGTTGATTTAAAGAACCTGCGGGGTGTGTCGTCGAGGTGGATCGCGCCGCGCTGAAAGGCAATCATGCAGAGGATGGCCGTGCTGAGTGGTTTTGTGAGCGAGGCAAGATCAAAAAACGCATTTTGGGGGTCGGCAAACTGGCCCGCGTGTTCGGTTAAGATCACGGCCCCCTCTTTTGCAACAAGGACCTCGGCGTTTGGAAACACCCCATCCTGTATCCCCTTTTGCAGTTCGGTTTTTATGGCGTCAGTCATTGCAGGCAGGTTCCATAAAGGTTAAGGATTTTTTACCGGCATCAAGACAGGTCATGATGCCCAAAGGCAGCGTCATTTTAACGGACCCGTGACCCGCCTTAAGACCGGTCATGACGGGGAAAGGGCAGTCACCAAGGACTCGCAAAATCGCGTCCGCGTATTTTTTTTTGGAGGCGGTATCTTCAAGGGACCCAAAGACAAGACCACGGCAGTGATCAAACTTGCCCGCAAGTTTAAGCTGCGTGAGCATGCGGTCTACCTTGTAAGGTTTTTCACCCACGTCTTCGAGAAAGAGGATCTTGCCTTGGGTGTTGATCTCGTACTTAGTCCCTAACAGTGCCGTGATCAGGCTGAGGCATCCCCCAATCATGGGTGCGGTTGCTTTGCCCCTTTTGATGGGGGTGAGGCCGGAGCAGGTGCGACAACCCTTGCCCTCTGTACCCATGAGGGCCTCACGCAGCGATTTAAGTGTGGTGGGGTGTGCCTTTTGATGGATGTCCTTTGCGACAACAGGGCCGTAAAAACCAACCCAGCCGTACCTTTGCTGCAGATACAGAAGAATCACCGTGATATCGCTGTAGCCAAGGATAATTTTTGGAGGTGATTTTATCCTTGTTTTGTCAAGAAAGGGGAGGAGCCTCATGGCGCCGTATCCCCCGCGGGCAAACAGGATGGCTTTTGCGTGGGCATCGTTAAGGGCGCTTAAGAGTTCTGCGGCGCGCCTTTTATCTGATCCTGCAAGGTAATCATTTTTTTTAAAGATGCCTTTTTCGTATTGTGTTTTAAAACCGAGCGCATTTAAATACGCAATCCCCTCTAAAAAATGTGGTTTGTTAAAGGGTGAGCTGCTTGCGACGACGCGGATGAGATCACCTTTTTTAAGTGCAGTGGGTTTGAGGGTTTTGACCATGCGGGCACTATATGCTCGAAGAAGAGACGTTTTTCAATATGTAATCTCGCCGTCAATCTTCAAGTAGATGTTAAGCGCCTGCATATCAAAACAAACAAGGCAGATCTGTTTGACATGCACACTTGTTTTTAAAAAATCTTTGCAGGTCTTGATGGCAATTTTTGTCGCACGCTCGAGGGGAAATCGGTAAACACCGGTGCTGATGGCAGGGAAGGCGATGCTGTGCAGCCCTTTGTTTTCGGCAATAAGAAGGCTGGTTTCGTAACAGCTTTTGAGCAGCGCGTCTTCGTTGTTGTTTCCGCCGGACCAGACGGGACCGACGGTGTGCAGCACCCATTTTGCGGGGAGTTTATAACCGGCGGTGATTTTGGTCTGTCCCGTCTCGCATCCCGCAAGCGCGCGACATGCGCTTAACAGTTCTTTACCTGCTGCCCTGTGAATTGCCCCATCCACACCGCCTCCGCCAAGCAAAGTCCTGTTGGCGGCATTGACGATCGCATCGACCGCAATTTTTGTTATATCCCCTGTGATGATTTCAAGTTTTTTTGACATGTTTTAATTCCATGTTGGTGCTCTGCAAGGCAGGCTATCAATGCAAAAGAATCCTGTCGAGAATGATTTTTTTATTCAAGATATTTTTAAAACAGTCGATAAGGCTTACCGCGATGCAAGGATGAAATCGTAAACCCTACAGGAGTTTCTTTTTGTTGGTGGTATTTACGTCCAGGACTTTCAAAGTTGACAGAGCGCGGGTGCATTCCTCGCATGACGGAGAAACTCAACCGCGTTAAAGTCAAGTGAGTCACTTGAAGATGCGGATTTCGTCCTACATCACTGCCCTTTCGCCCCAGTCCAGACAGACCATTACCGAAAAAAAACCAGTACGGGACAATCAGTCCCTGACTTTTAACTACAAGGAAGTATCGATCACAATTTCTGAAACAGAGGATCAACGGGCAACACAGGGTTTGTACGACTCTTACGGAAAAGGCCGTTTTTCAGAACAAGGGGCAAAAACAAAAAACACAGAGGGTGTGATTGATGCCGATTTTGAGGAGATGCCATTGCATGCCTCCTCGCGTTTACCAGGAGGCAAACAGACAGCGTATTTTAACATTGAGGGTGCAGAAATTCCCGTAAAAGGCACTTTGCTCAACACCTACATCTAAGAAAAAAAAGAAGAGTGTCGCCAGGGCTTTGGTTGGGGGAGGTCTTGGCGACACTCAGGGGATTTGAAGCTTAGGGAATTGAGCTTTGTAAGGGTTAAGCTCGTTTCAAATATCTACATAAGCAATCGCTGTGCCATGATAGAAAATAATATAATATTCTAAAATCATTGATGTATAAGTAAACCGTGGCAAATAGCACTTGTTTTAATCTGTCCAAAACCGTTGCGTATTGCAACAAAAAGGGCCCAATTCAATGCAAGATAAAACCATATAGACAACAGATAGTTGGTGTCTTTTTCATCATAAATGGTTGATTATGTCTTATTTTGAGTTTTAGCATGACGATATGAAAAATAAATTGCTTGTACTTGATGATGACGTGGATTTTGTTGCTGTCTTGACTGCACACCTCGAAGCACGGGGCTATTCTTGTCTTAAGGCATTTAGTATTGCCGAGGCCTACAAGATCATTGTTGCAGCCCCTTTGGGGATCGAACTTATCCTGTGTGATGTCAATCTGCCGGACGGCACGGGTATTGATTTCATCACACGCATCAAGGCGATCAACAGCAATCTCCCCATAATCATGGTCAGCGCGCAGAGCGACACGCAGATGATTGTGGATGCCATCAGCAGGGGGGCCTCGGACTATGTTTCAAAACCATTTGATCATGATCTGCTGATTTCGAAGATTTCAAATCTCATCGAAATAAACCAGAAAAGAGAAGCGAGGCATCTCTTGTCGAGCACGCTTGGAACAAAAGGGATCATCGGCAACAGCCCCGCCATAAAAAATCTGATACGGGAAATTACCAAGGTCTCGGTATTAGATTCACCCGTGATCCTCTATGGTGAAAGCGGGACAGGCAAAACACTGTTTGCAGAGATCCTGCACGAAAACAGCCCGAGGAAAGCCAGGCCACTTGTCACCGTTAATTGTGCGGCAATCCCGTCCGAGCTTTTGGAGAGCGAGTTTTTTGGTCATGTTAAAGGCGCCTTTACAGGGGCGGTTGTTGACAAGATGGGAAAATTTGAGCACGCGGACGGTAGTACGATCTTTCTTGATGAGATCGGTGACATGGCCATTGGTTTGCAGGCAAAGTTGTTGCGGGTTCTGCAGGGGAAAGAGTTTGAAAAAGTCGGTGGTCTTAAAACCATTCGTGTTGATGTGAGGGTGATCGCGGCTACCAACAGGGATCTTGAAACGCTGGTGTCCGAAAGAAGATTCAGGGAAGACTTGTACTACCGTCTCAACGTGCTGCCTTTGTACATCCCTCCATTACGTCACAGAAAATCAGACATCCCGATGTTTGTGGAGCATTATCTTCGTTATAACATGCGCAAGACGGGAAAAACAATCGAGCCGCTCTCTGTGTCAGTTCTTGACATGTTGGTGGATTATTACTGGCCCGGAAATATCCGCGAATTGCAGAACGTGATAGAAAGGGCCGTGGTTTTAGCCAACTCTCCCAGGCTCGAAGAAGGCGATTTCTTGATCAGGGGACCGCTTGTTAAAAAGAAAAAGGCTGCTCAGGACGACACACACGCAGCACCCGTTGACCTGAGGGAAATAGAAAAAAGGGCGCTGATCAGCACATTGGAAAAAACGGGCGGAAACATCGCACGGGCCGCCGCCATATTAAAAATAAGCAGGGATACCATTTACCGCCGGTTGAAAAAATACGGGGTGAAGCTAAAAAAAGGATGATCATGCGGGGTGTTTTGCATTGATGTTTGGCAATATTTTGCGTGGTTCTCTCCAAATATCTTCTTGTGGGTTTTTGTTTAAAACCCTAGAAAGGGGCATGATGTATGATCTTGTGATTATCGGAAGCGGGTTTGCGGGACTTGCGGCCCTTAAAAAGGCCGTCGCAATGGGGCTTGCGACCTGCCTGGTTTACAGGGACTTTGGGGCGACCCAGCATTTTAGCGGGGCCTTTGATGTTGCAGATCCGCGATTAAACAATGCCTGCATTATGCCCCACGAGTTTCCTCTCATACATGCGGCTCTCGATGATTTTATCAGGGCCCATCCGGGGCACTTATACTCAAGGATTTTCTCACAAAAAAATATCACAACAGGTGATCTCGTAGGCGAGATGCGGGGCTTTTTTGATTTTTACGGCATCCCTGTTGTTTCGGACCAACACATGGTGACGGTCTTTGGTTCAACAGGCGCCTTTAAACCCACGGGGTTTGCGTTAAAAACACAGGGCTTGACTGTCTCCGACATTAGCCGCCATCAAAAGGCCGTCTTTATTCATTTTCCCCTCATCAAGGATTATCACCCGCAGGGGATCAAGGCTGGCCTGTCAAAGGTGTTTAAAGAGGTGAGGGTGGTTGCTGCCGCGGGTGTTCCTTTCAACAAGGCGACCTCACTGACCGTGCTTCTGCGTTATTTTGATGATGCGGCGCACGGCCTTGCGGGTTTTAGAGATTTTTTAAAGAACACGGTGCAGGCAGGTGAAATTGTTTTTATCCCCCCCGTACTTGGTGTTAAAAATACGTTTACCATTCACGCAGAACTTGAAAAAACCTTAAACACGCGTGTTGTCGAAATGCTCTCGGGCCTCCCATCCTCTGCGGGACTGCGACTCGAGCAGATCATCAATCGTTTTTTTGTCACGCAGTTTAAAGAGAGTGAAAAAATCAAAATACTCAAGGCAACGGTTGCGGGATTTACGGCAGACGGAGGTAAAGTACTGTCGGTAAAGACAGTGTCAACACATGGCACTGTAGACGAGGTTGAAGGCCGCAGTTTTATCCTTGCGACCGGAAAATACCTGGGCGGGGGCATTGCAAAGGATCCCTGTTTTAAGGAGACCGTTTTTAATCTCCCCCTCTTTTGTGACGGACGGGCATTAAACCCAAATCTCCCCACCACCGAACTCATCAGCAAAGACCCCCTGCAGCGTCAGTTGCTCTTTGATGTGGGGGTGGGTACGGGCCCTCACAGCAGCCCCCCTGCACATTATTCTCAAGCAAGTGTATATGAAAACCTCAAGGCCTGCGGGGCTGTCCTGTCCGGGGCCGGTTGTTTAAGCGACGGGGGCGGTTTTGGGCTTGGTGTTTTGTCTGCGCTCAATGCACATTAAGAACAGGGCGTTATTCTGCGGCTTTTATCTCTTCGAACACAAGCTCGTCGGGCAGGCAGGTTTCGTCGGGGACGTCTTTTTGTTTTTTGTTTTTATCGCAGTCGGGTTCGTTTTTATCTGCGTTCTCCTGGGTATCGATGTGTGTTTTGCACTCGGGTGTGAGTTTGAGCCTTGCCTTTTTAAGACAGGTGGTGATTTCAAGCCCTGATTTAATGTTGGCGCAGAATTTTTGGATATCAGACGCGCAGGGCGCATGGGCCGCGGGGCCCATGGCCAGCAGCCCTTGCGGGCTCACCACCAGAAGCAAAATAATCATTAACAAAAAAATTTTTGTGGTCACAGCAACACCTATACACCCATGTTGATATGTTGATGACTCTATTTATACCCCAACATCTCCCACGAAATGACGCGCCAGCCGCCGGGAAAACGATTTTCCATTCTTATGAGGGCCCTGCCGGCGTGGCCGTCAACGAAGGTCACAATGGTATCGGCAAGCGCAAACTTGTAGCTGATTTCTTCGATGTTGTTGATGGTGACGTTATCGAGATTTTTTTGCCCAAACGGCGTTGTGGGGTACTTGCGCCCGTATTTTTTAAAAAAGCTCATGGAGACACCGCGCGCTGTCTTGGGATTGGGGAGCCTTGCGGCGCAGGCGGTACACAGCGACACGATCACCAGAACCGAGAGCAGTATTTTAAATAATTTTCTCATTGTGAACATCGGGCATCCCTATCCAAATTGACCGGGGTTCTCAAGGGGAAAAAAAGCCCTCACAAATCCCTCTCGTAATTGATGAGACTCGAATAAAACCTGACCTCGGGACATTTTTTGCCCACGTAGTTTTGTTCCCATTCGTCCTTTAACAGGATCATCGCGTAACCACGCACATCAAAGACAATCTTGTCCTTGTAGTAATCCTCAAATTTTTCGAGTGCCGCCCGGTCATCCGAGCGGTACCATCGCGAACAGGAGTAGTTAAGCGGTGTAAAAACCGCATCCGCGCCGTATTCGTGGAGCAGGCGGTACTTGACGATCTCAAACTGCAGTTTTCCCACGACACCAATAATTGTGTCCGAATTGTATTTGCGTTTAAAGACCTGTGATGTCCCTTCTTCGGCGAGTTGTTCGATCCCCTTGGTGAGCTGTTTCATCTTGATGGGGTTTTTAAGGTCAACAAGCGAAAAGAGTTCGGGCGAAAATTGCGGCACCCCTGTAAATTTGAGATCCTCACCCAGAGACAGCGTGTCGCCTATCATCAGGGTCCCGCGGTCGATGATGCCGATAATGTCACCCGCGTAGGCCTTTTCGATGTTCTGCCTCTCACGCGACATAAACTGCACGGCGTTGTTAAACCTGATGCTGCGGTTAAGCCTGGGGCTGAACACGTTCATCCCGGGTGTGTATTCGCCCGAGCACACCCTGATAAAGGCACAGCGGTCACGGTGTTTGGGATCCATGTTGGCCTGCACTTTAAAAACGAGTCCGGTAAAATCGGGTTGCAACGGGTCTACTTCTCTGGTTACGGCGGGTCTTGGCAGCGGAGCGGGCGCGTATTTGATAAACGCCTCTAAAAGCTCTTGAACGCCAAAATTATTGAGGGCCGAGCCAAAGAAAACGGGACTCACCTCACCATCAAGAAAATTTTTTCGGTCAAAGGCATGCCCCGCACCGTCAAGAAGTTCGAGGTCTTCCTTAAGTTTGGCCAGAGAGGCCTCGCCGAAATATTTGATTAAACGTGTATCGGTCAGACCCGTGATAATCTCTTGATCAAATTTTTTTGTCTTTTGTCCGGGCTCGAAAATCCTTAAGGTGTCTTCGTGACGGTCGTACACCCCCTGGAAGTTAATCCCCATGCCGATCGGCCATGTGACGGGAGAACACGCAAGCAGAAGCTCTTGTTCGATTTCGTCGATGAGATCAAAGGCACCCTTTGCCTCGCGGTCCATTTTGTTTATGAACGTGATGACCGGAATGTGGCGATCCCTGCAGACCCGAAAGAGTTTTCTGGTCTGTGTCTCTATCCCCTTTGCTGCATCGATGACCAGTAGGGCAGAGTCTACGGCGGTCATGACGCGGTAGTTGTCTTCGCTAAAGTCTGCATGTCCCGGGGTGTCGAGGAGGTTGATGTTGTAGCCGTTATAGGCAAACTGCATCACGGAGGAGGCCACAGAGATCCCGCGCTGTTTTTCGATCTCCATCCAGTCTGATGTGGTAAACTGCCGCGCCCTCTTTGCCTTGACCATCCCGGCCATCTGGATGTCATTGCCAAACAGAAGCAATTTTTCGGTGATCGTGGTCTTGCCCGCATCGGGGTGAGAGATGATGGCAAAGGTCTTGCGGTTGCTGATTTCTTTGACAACCTCGGGTGATGCCTGTTTCATAGGGCGCCCTTTTATGCCAAGGGATAAAAATGTGCAAGGGTGTGGGGCAATTTGGTCTTTACCCCAACAACCACTTAAGCAGCGGGATGTATATGATACAAAAAATCTCTTGTTTTATGCCAGCGACATTTGTTGGGATTGCGATCTGTATGACCCTCGATAACCCCTAGTTGGTCCTCTTCTAAAATGACCCCGTGCCCTGTGGTCCCTTGTTTTAAAGGGTTGTGCCATGATAGAGTGATCCGGTTCAAAACCTTTGGTCACCATTTTAGGGATGGTGATTTTAAGCATTCTCTCTATATTTTGTAACAGGCCCAGTTCGTCGACACAGACAAGCGACAGGGCGCAGCCCTCGTTTCCTGCCCTGCCTGTTCTGCCAATGCGATGCACATAATCCTCCGGTACAAGCGGAAGATCAAAATTAACAACGTGGGGCAGATGCTGAATATCAAGCCCCCTCGCCGCAACATCGGTTGCTACGAGGACCCGCACCGCTGATTTTTTAAACCTGTCCAACGCTTTTGTTCTGGCGGCCTGCGACTTGTTGCCATGAATGGCTGTGGAAGAAATTCCGTCGTGGCCAAGTTGCTCGGCCAGACGGTTGGCACCGTGTTTTGTGCGGGTAAAGACGAGCACGCGCTGCCACTGCTTTGAACTGATAATCTCTGAGAGCAGGTCTTTTTTTCTTTTGCGATCAACATGATGCACACACTGGTTTACAAGCTCGCATGCCGTGTTCTCTGCATCAATTCTGATAACTGTTGGATGATGAAGAATTCCGCTGGCAAGTTTTTGTATCTCGTTTGAGAGTGTTGCCGAAAACAAAAGATTCTGCCGCTCCCGGGGCAAAAGGGCCATGACCTTTTTGATGTCTGGCATGAAGCCCATATCAAGCATCCGGTCTGCTTCGTCCAATACAAGCACATCCACTTTTGACAAATTGGCTGTCCCTTGTCTGACATGGTCAAGCAAACGGCCGGGGGTGGCCACAAGGATGTCCACGCCTGATCTCAAGATGCGCACCTGTTCCCCCATGTTGACACCACCAAACACAACGGTACTGCGCAGTGGCAGGTAACGCCCGTAGGTTTGAAAGCTCTTTAAAATCTGAGCCGCAAGTTCGCGGGTGGGTGTTAAAATGAGTGCCCTGATGTGACGCCGACCGTTTGTGTTTTTGCCGTCAAGCATGAGGCGCTGCAACAGGGGTAGTGCAAAACCAGCAGTTTTGCCAGTCCCAGTCTGGGCGCTTCCCATGACGTCCTCTTTGTTTAAAACAGCCGGAATAGATTTTTCTTGTATCGGAGTGGGGATACTGTAGCCCTGTTCTTCGACAGCGCGCAATAATTCGTCCGATAAACCAAAGTTTTTAAATAACATAATTGATAACCATAAACTGCACGTAACTCCAAAGGTACACAAAATATTTTTGGCAGAAATGACTGCAAAAAAAAGATTGCTTGTTCAAGCCCTGGCAGAAATTGAAAGGCTGCGAACTCAACACTAACAAGCCCAGTTCGCAATAAAAAGGAAAGAGCTGGTAAGGTTTTTGGGTATAGGCCCGGATGCTTAAAGAATCCGGGGGTGGCGGGAGTATAGCATGGAAAAATCTTTTTAACAAGAAGAAAGAGAGAGCAGACCTTGATTCTGCGTCAGCACGCCGCTACGCTCATGCAAGTCTTGCCAAGCGAAAACACATTCGGCAAAGGTTGAATGACTGTAGAACCCAATGAAATCAAGCGTCTCCCGTTGCCCGGCACTCATAAACCGCCACATCCAGGGTAAACCCTGCACATTCAACATCTCGGGGCCCCTGTCATGCGGCGCGAACAACAAATCTAACCAAATTTAAGACGGAGTCCAAAAAAAATCATGGCTTGTTTTTCTGGTTTGTTTTTTGCTCAACGGGGGGATGATTTTTCGAGCAGGGTCAAATAACGCACAGCTTTTTTTATCAGGCTGTCGTGTTTTTTTTCGACATCCATCACCACATGGCGCAGTTTAATCCTTTGATCAAAGCAATGGGTGCTTAAAAAGTCTTTCCATGCCTCGTTGTTTTTAAGTTTGTTTTTGTCACGAACAAGCCCCCGGTCAGTGATGCGTTTTTTAAGTTTGTGTTCCGAAATCACACATTCAAACACAGTGAGGCGCGCCTTGTTTTGTCTGGCAAGTTTTTTAAACTCATGACACAAAAAAGGCATTTGGTGGGTGATGCGCGTCCACGGGGCATCGAGGATTACGGTGCCTACAGTGTTTAGATTTTCTCGTGCAAGGCCAAGCAGCACCGCAACACTCCTCGGCTGGATTTTTTTTTGATAACCAACACCCCGGTCGTTTGGTGAAAAAGGTTCGTCGACGAGGTCTTTATCAAGCAGGACCGCTTTAAGCCTTTTGGCAAGGCCCGCCGCAAAATGACTCTTGCCGGCCCCTGGCGGGCCGCTGATGAGGATAAGGTGTTTCATAACAAGCACACAAGACCGCTGCATCTGTAAGGACTCCCAAGAAACAGGGCCTTTCCCGACAGATTCTATTTAAAGACAGGAATTAATCCAAGTGAAAGTTTGCAATATGATCAGACCGCATCAGGTCACATGATCAGGTTGCATGACGCAGGTTGCATGACGGAGTTCTGAACGCTTCGTATTGACCTCCGTGCTCAGCCCAAATCACAAAACACTTTGAAGTTAAAATGAACGACTCAAAACGGCATAATCGGGCATAAAAAAAACCACTTTTTTTAAAAAAATAAAAAATTTTTTAACATTTTTAGAGGGTTTTTCAATAGGGCTGAATTATTATTGTTTTTTCAGTCAAGTATCGGATTCTGGGCCACCTTGATTCCGCGACTCAAAACCACAAAAATCAGAGCAAACACAGGACTGGTGCTCGTTTAAGGCAATTGCTCGACCTGCTGTTTGTTCACCAGTTTTAACATGGTGATTTTGATGTACATGTGAT
>JADGCS010000051.1 GCA_015228875.1 Deltaproteobacteria bacterium
TTACAGATGTTAAGACAGGTGAGAGTTTTAAACGGTTTAGTGTCAAGAGTGGCGATGTTTTTCTGGGTGACCGCGGGTATTGTCATACGCCAGGCATTGAACACGTCAAAAAAAATGGTGGTGATGTATATGCGGGCAAGGAATATGAGGACGGGAAAGAAGTAAAATTAGAATCGCAAATTCAGAGGAGAGCCGCCTGATTAAAACTTTTTACACACTTATTGACGGTAGCTCGTATGTTATGCTCTAAAAGGGTACTATGAATAGGCAAGAAATCCTTTCAGAAATTAACCATGGCGTGCACCGGCTGGCAAAAGCTGACAATGATGCCAACTGTTAGGTCACAAAAGGGGATCATCATGCTGAGGAGGACTGCTTGAAATGTTTCAAAGATTACAAGGATGTTTCGATTCGACTCACTGATGAGCGTCTTGCTCATATTTTGGAACATCCCGAAATGCATGAGATGACCGATGCAATTCAAGAAGCTTTATTACATCCTGAATTTGTTGTACAATCAATAAGCGATGAGACGGCAAATTTGTATTACCGCTATTATTCGAAAACCATGGTTGGGGGAAAATATCTTTGCGTCATCGTCAAAATTCAAGAAAATGACGCGTTTATTTTGACGGCTTTTTTGACCGATAAGGTCAAGAAAGGAAAAATATTATGGAAAGCAAATCAATAAAAGTTTGGTTTGATCCTGAAGGCGATTTCTTGGAGGTGATTTTTGAAAACAAGCCCGGCTTTTTCAAAGAGACCGACAATGACCTCGTTATGGAAAAGGTAGATGAGGATGGGAATATTCTAGGATTTTCCGTCCAACAAGTGAGCTCTGTAAAGAAAAAGCCTCTGGAAGCGGTTTTGCAAGTTTCTGGTTAATCCCCTGTAGTAAGAGGCTGTCGATTTTCGAAGAAAATCGATCAGACTCCCTCCATTTTCTATTTTCTCATGCCATTTTCATTAAGGTTTTTCGAAAATGGAAAATCGAAAATAGAGGGAGACTGTCTAAATCGACAGCCTCAAAAGAGGGGGGTTTTTAGAAGTGGCCTTATGAACGATCCGTTTTGCGTGCTTCCTTTAAGGCCCGAAAATAAAAATTCATGTCGTGCATCTGGTTGACCTGCCTCACGCGAATATCTTCGAGTCTGGGACTCCCCACAACAATCACAAGACTCTGTGCGCGGGAAAACGCCACATTAAGAAGCTCCTCGTTAAACTCAAAGCGCATGAGAGGAGAGGAGGGATTGATGTCGCTTGCCGCCATTGAAAGGATTACAACAGGGGCCTGCCTGCCCTGAAACTTATGAACAGTACCCGTTGTGGCCCGGTCTCCAAGTTTGAGCCCCAACCGCTGGGCCTGCAGGGCGTAGGGTGAAATGACCATGATGTCTTTTTTGGAAAATTTGCGCACCTTGCCGTCGCGGTCTGTGAATGTCCTTTCAAGAAGTTCATCGACAATTTCGTCGACCATCTCCACCTCTTCACGACTCTTGTGGCGGTTTTCGCTGTGCGCCACAGGGACATAAACAAAACCGTGTTCCACGGGCACATGATGAATGAGATTTGCATCTTCGGGGAGATTGACCTTCTGTCTGTCATTGTCCGGGTGCGAAACCACATGCCCATTATAGACATGCTCGGAATACACGGCGGTGATGTCGGAGCGGTTGCGGCGTGTTGTTTTTAAAAGAATCCCTTTGTCGGCGGGGATGGTGTCCGCACCGTCAAGGTAGTAATCAAAGACCGAGAGACCGGATTCGCCGGGGTGCGAGCCGCTGTTTGGCTGTGAGAGCTGTTTGTGGTCACCAAGGAGCACAATATTTTTTGTACTGGCAGAGATCGCAAGAACATTGGCAAGCGACATCTGGGAGGCCTCTTCAACAAACAGATAATCAAACTGGTCTGTCATTTCTTCGTTGCTGAATGTCCACGCGGTCCCACCAACAATCTCGACATCATCAAGGATAGCAAGGGCCGCCTTGGTGTTTGCCTTGTAGCTAATGCCCGGGTCGAGTTCTTTTGAATTAATGCTGTTGTCACCATCACCCACTTTGACGGAATTGACTTGAGTCCCCGCCGCTCTGGCCCGTGCCGCAATCATCTCCATCAGGTTGACAATCGAGGCGTGACTTAACGCCGTGATACCTATTTTTATTTTTCTGCCCGATTTTTTTGCGTCCTGTATCATCCTCACAATGGTCTCGGCAGCCTGATAGCTCTTGCCTGTCCCGGGAGGCCCCTGAATGGCGAGTGTGCCGCCCTCCATTTTTTTGACAGCTTGATAAACCCCCTCTGTCTCGTCCATGCCTTCGGGGATTACGGGGCCTGTGGCTCGCCCCTTAAGGGCGGGTCTTGACTTTTGCAGCAGATTGCCAAGCGGCTTTGGCAAAGACTTTCCCCGTGTCCTGCCTTTTCCAGACGCTTTGTCTGGAAATGATTTTTCAAGTATCCTGACAATGGCATCCTGAATGGTCTGCGGGCTGACGTATTCGTCAGGGATGAGGCTGATGTTGATGGGGGGGCGGCCTCTCATCCTGGCCAGGGCCTTTGGTCCAAATTTAATACTGACTGTTCCGTTGATGTAATCAATGGCGGTGATCTCGCAGCGGATCCCAAGATCATGGGCAAGAAAACAGCGGTCCCCGACACCAAGCTTTGTGTTTTGTTCGGGATCAAAGGAGTAGGTGTACTGCATCGTACTTAAATTTTCCGTGTGCAGGGAAACGGTAACAGGGACAGAGCCATCAAAGGCATTGAGCGCCTTGGGTCCAAAGCGGATGTGGACCACGCCGGTTTCCTGATCAACAAAATCCACCTGACCTTTATAAGAGGCCCCTTCATCCTTTATGGTTTCCCTTGCAAATTCGTATTCCTGACCGGTGATGATGCTCCCCACATTGCCGCCTTTGATCTTGAATGTGTACACAAGCGATTTTGAGCGATCATCGGGGGCAAACGGGGCAACGCCGGTATCGATTTCCAATTCTACCTTTTCTCCCGGAATCTTTTCCAGAGCGGCGCTGGCTGCAGGCCCGCTGATAAAATGCTCCGCCGACCTGTCAAAGGCTTCAACAGCCATTTTGCGCTTTGTCTGCGAAAAAACCTGCGTGGCAGATTCGATCATCTGGGTGAGCACCCCGAGAGAGCCTGTATCCTGCACCAGTTCGTCATCTGTCATCTCAGCCCTTGCGTACTTTGCCCAGAAGACGGATTTGGATTCGCGCCAGTGAAATTCGATGAGTTGAGAGAGAAGTTCGTAGACACGGGCGGCCTCTGCGTCTTTACCAGCAATCTGTTGCGCCCGTGCGAGCAGGCCCTCCTTAAGGGTCTCTATTTTCTGTCTGTACTCGCTGATCTCTTGTTGATTCTGGTCGGTATCGATGGGCCTGGGATAGTACGAAATGCCATGAGCCTGCATGACCCCCCGCAACCAGTCAATACAGAGAGACAAGGATTCGTCATCTTCCCTGTTGTAGGACTCGATCTCTTTAAGTTTTTGTGAGTCCTGCACAGACTGTCCGTCGGGGGATTCGAGCCAGTTCTGAAACATGACCACAGAACCAAGGGCGGATTGGACCTCACCTGTCCTTGCAGGCATGTAGATTTTTTCAACGGCCTTGATCGAATAACTCTCGGCCCCAATGCGTATCCCTTGTTTGACAATCTTGTAGACATCCACAAAGAGCCCGTCTTTAAGCATTTGATCCAGTTCTTTTTCGCGGGTGGCGTATTTGGCAGCAAGTCTCTTGAAGGCCGTCACTTCGTAAGAGGCATAGTGATAAACATGCATGTTGGGGTCATTGGTCCAGCGCTCGTAGAGCCAGTCCATGACTTTTTCAAACGCCTCTTTTTCCTCTGTGGGGTTTAAGGCCCAGTGGCCCGTAAATTCGTTTTTGCCTGTCTCTGGATTTTTTTGCATCACACCAAAGAGGTACTCAAACGGGCCATCCACAGGATACCCCTCGAGATCAAGGATGACATCATTGAGAGATGCTGGTGGAAGGGCGGCAAGCCCTGACTCTGGAAATTCGGGGTCTGGCGGGATGACTTCAAACTGTGTCTGGTCGAGCCGTTGTGACCGGACGACCAGTTCCGCCGCTTTTTTGAGTTTTAAAAAACGGTCCGGATGAATTCCCCTGATCAGGGTAAGGGTGGTCGCTGCGAGATCCTTGACATTGGTGATACCCGCGGTTCTGAGCGCAAAATGTTCATCAGCAGAAATGGCGTGCGGGATCTGTGAAAGCCCCCCTTTTGATTTGAGCTGCAGCCTTGCCTGCTCAATAAGATTGATAAGCGTTCTGCTGGCCATGCTGACCTTGATGGGGGTAAGCTCCTGAGATCCGATAGTCCTTTGATAGAAGCGGACGCCCCCGTTTGGCTGTGACTGATACACAAGACCCGAGAGCGATGTCATCGTGTGAATGCCGGCCATGTTTAAATTAATGATCTGCAGGTTGGTGATCCCGGCAACCTGGGCCAAAAGATCCCTCTCCCGAATGATCTCCCTGATGTAGGAATCATAACGGCCGTAATCCCTTTTTTTGGGAATAAAGGGGAGATTTTCGAGTGTGAATTCGCCAGATGCGTGAAAGGCAAGAAACCTGTCCCTTAAGTTTTCGTAATAGTAGTAATAATCTTTTGTCTCAAACAAGAGCCACTCGCTGTTGCCGTTGATCACTCCGATGTGGCGCGGACGTACCCCCTGCATTTGTTCGAGATAATCTGCATAACAGCAGAGCTGAATAAGGTATTCGACCTTTGCTTTTTTGGCGAGCTTGGTATCAAAGACCTCGTAATGATAATCCCCAAACGCAGAAACTTCACCCGGGGCATTGGGAACCTTGAACAAAAAATCAGAGATGCCCGCAAATTGTCCATCGTTTGATTTTAAGTAGCCCTGAAAGACCACATCCGCACCCTCGCGCATGGCCGCCAGTGTTGCCTCGTAGCGTTTATTGTTTCGTTCTGTCTGATTTTTGATTGTCTCAAACTCTGGTATTTCTGCCACCCTCTTTTGTGAGTGCGGGTCATTTGTTTTATTTTTTTCAGCAAAGTCCGATTTTATTTTTTTTAAAAATCTTGCTTCATGTTCCAGCCCTTTGTCCATCCAGATGCGAAGATCGGGTTGGTCTTCGTTATCCAGCGGAAGTTCTTTTTCACCAGGATGGGCAGTCAGCCTGTAGTGGTCCAGCCATGTAGTGATGGGGCTTTTTAAAAATTTAACAAGATCCCTTGGGGAGTACAGAAATTGAGGCTTGGCGGACTCTGTGAAAACCGTGTCAGGTGTTGACACGACCTGGGGCGGCGGGTCAAAGGCGCCGTCTTCGATGAGGGTGTGCGTGTCTCCCAAATGGGGCCTTCTGTCGTACGTGTCGGGATGTCTTTGTTCGGTCTCAAGCAGGTGAAGATCGCGGGCGACCTCGAGTATTTCTTTTGGAACCACGCGTTCCAATTTTTGTATCAGGCGTTTTTTTGCATGGGCGGCGGCAGAGCCAAATAATTTCTGTGCTGTTGAAAAGAGCGTCCCTGCAAGACCCGTGGGCCTTCTCACAACATCGTGACGGATGAACGCCCTTTGCGGAACCTTAGTTCTGACGCTTGAACCAGATGTGTTTTGTGATGCACCCTTAACGTGTCCTAAAGGCGCTTTGTTAAAATTAACGGCGTTTTGTTGCAGAGAAGATGGTAAAGGGGTACTTGCGACCACTCTTGCTGGTGCAGGTGAGGGATGAATTATCTGCATGTGTGTGTAATGGTTTAGTACAAGGGCTGTCATTGCAAGTCGAAACACGCGGAATCGACCGACATTGGCTAGGACCCGGGCGACAGGTGCAGGTTGTTGAAATGACTGAATGTATCAGGGGTGCGTGGTGTTGCTGTGCATTGGATTTAGGAGGGTTGCGCAACGGTGTGTAAAAAAAACGTCAGCGGTGTGTTGCGGGTATTGAATGTAGGGGCTGTCGGCGCAAAAAACCGTTCAAGTCCGCTCAGAGGTGACCTTTGTGAGTGGATGGCTCTTAAATGGGCCATCATTGAACTGGGCGTTCTCGGTGTACGCAGAGAGCTGGCATAAAAACGTCACCACCTTGTTGGATTCGTCTTTCTTGATGGTAATGCCCAAGATATCGGTCCGTTCTTTCACACCGATGGGCTTAAAGTCCATCCGGATTTGTTTCTTTGCTATGTTGATTCCTTTCATTATATTATTTTAGCCTGCTTTCAAATCGGCACCAATTTTGTTTATAAAATATGTTGTAAATGAAAAGATGCAAAAAATTTTATTGACATAGGCATGTGTGTCGTATATTTTTCTAGAATCATTAGAAATGATGCAAGCTGATTTTGTGGCTTGTTTTGAGAAAAATGTGAGGTGAGATCAGTGAAAGTTGGAGAAATTGTAGAAATTCAGTTTGGGTTCCAAACGCGTGGGCGGCGTCATGCCAATGCTGCGAATCGGCATGGCAGCCACTCGCTTATCCAAATTAAAGACGTGGATAATGCGGGCAATCTCCTCGCCGATCAACTCTCCAAAATAACTCCCACGGGCAGTGTTGATCGCTATCTCGTTACAAAGGGAGACGTCCTGTTTTTATCGCGCGGACAAAATAATATCGCTGTCACCATTCGCCAGCCGCTAGAAAATACGATTGCCTCCTATTATTTTTATATTCTTCGTGTCGATCCCAAGCGCGTGTTGCCGAAATACCTCGCTTGGTTCATCAACCAACCCTCCGCACAGGCCTTCTTTGGCAGTGCGGGACAAGGTTCCCTTGTGAAGATGGTACCCAAATCAACCTTTGAAGAATTGGAAATTCAACTTCCTTCTCTCAACACGCAAAAGGCCATTGCGGAACTTGATGTGCTTCAAAAGAAAGAGGCGCATGCCATGGAACATTTGGTGCGTTCACGTAAGCGTTTAATCGATGGCCTGTCTTTAAAAGCAGCCACTGGGGAAAGTCAGATTTAACAGGAGAAACACTATGGAAAATTCAGTCTCGCAAAAAGAAATCAACGATATGGTTTGGCGCGCCTGCGATACCTTTCGCGGCACCCTCGATCCGGCGCAGTACAAAGATTACATCCTTGTCATGCTCTTTATCAAATACATGAGCGATCTGTGGAAAGACACGCGGAAACAATTTGAGGCAAAATACAACGGAGACAAACAGCGGGTTGAGCGCGCCCTATCACGCGAGCGTTTTGTGATGCCAAGCGAATCTGATTTTGAATTTCTTCATAGCAAGCGCCGTGAAAATAATATCGGCGAACTCATCAATATTGCCCTAGAAAAAATCGAGGATGCCAACAAGGGCAAACTGGAAAATGTTTTTCGGAATATCGATTTCAACAGTGAACCTTACCTGGGACAAACCAAAGATAGAAATCGCCGGCTAATTCACCTCCTGGAAGACTTTGCCAATCCCAAGCTCGATCTGCGCCCCTCGCGTATTGGCAATCAGGATGTTATCGGGAATGCCTATGAATACCTCATTGCTCACTTTGCCGCCGACGCAGGGAAAAAAGGTGGAGAATTTTATACCCCCAGTGAAGTGGCCACTCTGCTGGCGCGTTTATTGGAGCCGAAATCCGGCGATCGCATTTGTGACCCGGCATGCGGGTCAGGCTCGCTTTTGATTCGTGTTGCCGAAGAAATCCCAAAACATGATTTTGCCCTCTTTGGACAAGAGTCCAACGGCTCCACCTGGGCACTCTGCCGCATGAATATGTTTTTGCACGGCATGGACAGTGCCCGCATTGAATGGTGCAACACCATCACCAGTCCCCGTTTGGTCGAAGGCGACAGCCTGATGAAATTCAATGTTGTCGTGGCAAACCCCCCTTTTAGTCTCGATAAATGGGGTGCCGACGAAGCGGCGCATGATCCATTCAACCGCTTTTGGCGCGGGATTCCTCCCAAGAGCAAAGGAGACTACGCTTTCATCAGCCACATGGTGGAAACCGCTCTCGAAGGCGATGGTCGTGTCGGGGTAATCGTTCCACATGGCGTCCTGTTTCGTGGTGGCGCAGAGGGAAAAATCCGCCAGGCGATGATTGAAGAAAACTTGCTCAAAGCGGTGATCGGCTTGCCTGCCAATCTCTTTTTTGGAACGGGCATCCCGGCGGCGATTCTCATCTTCGATAAAAACAAAAAAACCAAAGACGTTCTCTTTATCGATGCCAGCCGGGAGTATCTGGACGGCAAAAAACAAAACTATCTCCGCGAACAGGATATCGAAAAAATCATCAAAGCATTCAAGGCATTCAAAAATATCGATAAATATGCTTATCGCGCCACAGTCGATGAAATCAAAGAGAACGACTTCAATCTCAATATCCCCCGTTATGTGGATACCTTTGAAGAAGAGGCCGAGGTCGATATTCCCGCGGTGCAAAAAGAAATCAAACAGATCGAAGCGGAGCTGGCTGCGACACGCAAGGAGATGGATAAATATTTGAAGGAATTGGGGTTGATATGAAAAAAGAGAAATCACTTACAGATGAAAAACATTTGGTTGTTTTTAAGAAAAAATCCATTCGGAGAACCCTGCATAATGATGAGTGGTGGTTTGTGATTGAAGATATCGTAGTTGCGCTGACAGACACGACAAATCCCAAGGATTATATCAATAAAATGCGCATAAGAGACGAGGAGTTAGCTAAAGGGTATGGACAAATTGTCCACACCCTTTCGGTACAGACAGAGGGTGGAAAACAGAAAATGAACTGTGCCAACACCGAGGGAATCTTCCGGATCATCCAATCCATCCCCTCCCCTAAGGCCGAACCCTTCAAGCGATGGCTGGCCAAAGTCGGGTACGAACGGGTGCAGGAAATTGAGGACCCGGAATTGGCAAGTAAACGTGCCCGGGCCATCTACAAGGCCAAGGGTTATGATGACGCCTGGATCGAAAAACGGATGCGTGCCATTGCCATCCGTGAAGAGCTCACCGATGAATGGAATAATCGCGGCGTCAAAGAAGACCGGGAGTACGCCATCCTCACCGCAGAAATTTCCAAAGCTGCTTTCGGAATGACCCCCAGTGAATACAAAGATTTTAAAGGACTCAAACGCGAGAATTTGCGCGATCACATGAATGATCTGGAATTGATTTTCTCCATGCTTGGTGAAGCGGCCACCACCGAAATCACCAGAAACAAAGATGCCCAGGGATTTGACCGGAGCAGAGATTGCGCGGTGGAAGGCGGGGCTGTCGCCGGCAATGCACGCAAAGATCTGGAACAAAAAACGGGGAAACGAGTTTCAACGCGGGGAAACTATTTACCGGAGAAGGCCGCAAAGAAAAGATTGAAAGGGTAGACCATTTTCTTGAGGTCAGGAAGATGGTTTGGCCCGACTGTGTAAAGGTAGCGAATTCGAGACCTTTAAAAAAGAGAGGACTGATTATGGCCAAAAATCCACCACCGGGTGACAACCGACGTAAGGGGGCTGTGAAAGACAGATCACAGATCCACAATCCAAAAACAGACCGTTTTGTAAAACGCGACACTGACACAGGCCGTTTCATTGATCAGAAAGCCGACAAAAAGCCTTTTAAGGGTGTGAGGAAGGAAAGATGAGTTTATTCAAAAAATCGGCATTTATCAGTTTTGATTATTATTTAATAAATTCGGATTTCGATAAAAAAAGTGGTGAATTTGAAAATCTGATTCACAGCATTCCAGATAAATACCTCCAACGCATACCCGAAATGAGACTCGGTAGCCCTTATGTAGTGAGAATTACCGAAGATGGGGTCAAATATATCCAAAATGGAAAATAAAATGATCGATCAAATTCTCACCCCCTCATTCAAAGAGGACCATATCTCCCAGATCCCTGCATTGCAGCTCTTGCAGAATCTTGGCTACACCTATCTTACTCCGGAAGAGACGCTCAAATTGCGCGGTGGGCGGCTGAATGCGGTTTTGTTGGAAGACGTTCTGGTGCAGCAGTTACGCCGGATTAACCGCATCCGATTCAAGGGAAAGGAATATCCTTTCAGCGAAGGGAACATTTTGTCAGCCGTTCAAACTCTTAAAGACACTCTCTATGATGGCCTCGTTCGCACCAATGAAAAGATTTACGACCTGCTCTGCCTGGGGAAGAGCCTGCAACAATCCATTGATGGTGACACAAAAAGTTTTCCCCTTAATTATATCGACTGGAATCCTGAAACTTGGCTGACTAACAATATCTTTCATGTGACCGAAGAATTTGAAGTGGAACGAACTGGAAGCCACGATAAACGTCGGCCCGATATTGTCTTGTTTGTGAATGGCATTCCGCTTGCCGTGATTGAGTGTAAAAGACCAGATATTAAAGACCCCATTGGAGAGGCTATTAGCCAGAATTTGCGCAATCAACGGGAAGATGAAATTCCAAAACTCTTTCTCTTTTCTCAGCTACTTTTAGCCATTTCATCAAACGAGGCCAAATATGGCACGGTTGGCACCCCTGCCAAGTTCTGGTCTGTCTGGAAGGAGCACGATGAAAAGGAAGAAAAGTTAAAGGCATTAAAAAACAAACCACTCTCTTATGAACAGAAAGAAAGACTCTTTGGGGAGCGCTTTGATTATGTGCGAAACTATTTTGATGTTATGGACGCTGCGGATAGACAGGTCACGGAGCAAGACAGGGCCTTATATGATCTGGCACGTCCTGAGCGACTGCTCGAACTGACCTATCGCTACACACTGTTTGATGCTGGCGAAAAAAAGGTGGCGCGCTATCAGCAATATTTTTGCGTTCAGAAAATCTTAGACCGGATTCGTAGACTTCAAAAAGACGGCACACGTCAAGGAGGCATTGTTTGGCATACCCAAGGCTCCGGCAAGAGTTTGACTATGGTCATGTTGGCAATGGGTATTGCGTTGGAGCAAGGCATAGAAAATTATAAAATTATATTGGCAACAGATCGTCTTGACCTGGATGATCAGATTACAAAAACTTTTAAGCACTGTGGAGTAGAACCAGCTCATGCAAGAACGGGCTCGCATCTGTCGGAATTGCTATTGGGCAGCAAGTCGCAAATCATCACCACGGTGATCAATAAATTTGATGCCGCTGTCAGTAAAGCCGGTGCCAGAAATGACAATCCCAATATTTTTGTGTTGGTGGATGAAGGGCATCGCGGTCAATTTGGCGAACTCCATGCCAAAATGCGCAAGGCGCTTCCTAATGCCTGCTTTATTGGTTTTACCGGAACGCCCATTCTGAAAAAAACAAAAAACACGGTCGAGCGTTTTGGCGGTTTGATCGATACCTATACCATCAGCCAAGCGGTGAATGACAAAGCCGTTGTGCCTTTGCTCTACGAAGGGAGGCATGTTGATCAGACGGTTGACAGTGAGTCAATTGATGCCTGGTTTGATCGGATCACAGAGAATCTCACCAAAGAACAACGGGCCGATCTGAAGAAAAAGTTCACCACGACCGACCAGCTTAATAAGGCCGAAAAGAAAGTCATGCGCATTGCCTGGGATATCAGCACCCACTTTCGGGACAATTGGCAAAGGACACCCTACAAGGCACAATTGGTCACACAAGATAAATCAACGGCCCTGCTCTACAAAAAATATCTCGATGAATTTGATATGGTGTCTTCTGATGTCCTCATTTCAGGACCCGATGATCGTGAAGGGAATACCGAGGTCAATGAAGAAAATCCGCAGGCAGTGCAGGCCTTTTGGAAGAAGATGATGTCCCGCTTTGGTAGCGATAAGGAATATAACCGTCAAATTATTAACTCGTTCAAGAAGGGCGATCATCCCGAAATTATCATTGTTGTGGATAAATTACTCACCGGATTTGATGCCCCGCGAAATACGGTCCTTTACCTCACTAGAAAACTCAAAGACCACACACTGCTGCAAGCCATAGCACGAGTGAATCGACTCTATGACGGAAAAGACTTCGGCTACATCATCGACTATCGTGGTGTTTTGCAAAACCTCGATGAGGCCCTCGATGTTTATGGAAAACTGGCTGAATTTGATGAAGAGGGGCTCGAAGACCTGTGCTCTGCCCTGACCGATGTGAGTGAAGAGGTGAAAAAACTGGCGCAACGTCATTCAGACCTGTGGGATTTATTTAAAGATGTAAAAAATAAACAGGATGAAGAGGCCTATGAGCGACACTTGGCCGATGAAGAGTTGCGCACCAAGTTTTACGAACGGCTTTCTACCTATTCACGAACTCTTGCTATTGCCCTGGCATCGGTGAAATTCATTGAAGCCGCACCTGAGAAGAAGGTGAAACAATACAAGAATGACTTAAGTTTTTTTATGAAACTGCGAACCGCTGTGCGTCGGCGCTATGCCGAGGTGGTTGATTTCAAGGAATACGAAGGACGAATCCAGAAGCTTCTCGACACCCACGTCGGCACGGGTGAAGTCGAACGTGTCACCAATCTCGTCAATATCTTTGATACGGAGGCCTTTAATAAGGAATTAGACCAATTAGGAAATGCGGCCTCAAAAGCCGATACCATTGCCCATCGCACCAAAAAAACAATTCATGAGCGCATGGAGGAGGATCCAACTTTTTATAAGAGGTTCTCTGAACTGCTTGAAGCGGCGATTCGCGCTTTTCGTGAGCAAAGACTTTCAGATCTGGAATACCTGAAAAAAGTAACGGAGATTGCAGACAAAGTGCGCAATCGGACCGGTGATGACATCCCTGCCCAGTTAAACCATAGTGATGTCGCCAAAGCTTTTTACGGGGTCCTATTAGAAGTGTTTAGCAAGTATGCCAAAGAAGGCCTCGATATGAAAAACACCAGTGCCGATGCGGGACTCAAGCTGGATGAAATTGTCAATGAACACAGGATCGTGAATTGGGTAAACAATGTGGATATTCAAAACCGGATGAAGGGTGCCATTGAGGATTATTTATTTGAGCTTAAAAAAGAACAGGGAATTGATCTTACCTTTGAAGATATCGACCGCATATTGGAACTATGTCTCGACATTGCACGGGTGAGGTATCCGTCATGAGTGCATCATTGGACATTGTCTCTCATCACTCTCTTACATTTGGGCAAAAACTCATTCCTTTTCAACTTACCTTTCGACCCAAGATCCGATTGTCCATTTCGGTCCTGCCAAACCGACAAGTCATGGTCGCGGCCCCTGAAGGACAGGCTCTTGAAAAGATATTGGCGCTGGTTAAAAAAAGGGCTGGTTGGATTGCTAAAAAGAGAAATTACTTTGAACAATTTCACCCGCTACCTGATGAAAAGCGCTTTATCAGTGGAGAGACACATCTTTATTTGGGACGACAATATCGGTTGAAATTGCAAGACAGTGAAGCAAGAGGCGTAAAACTCGTTGGAAAATATTTTCAAATTTCTGTCAAAGAAGTTGATCGCGAGAAGGTTAAAGCGACTCTGGATGCCTGGTATATGAAACGGGCCGAGAAACTATTTATCGATAAGGTTGATTGGTTTCTCAAAAGTCAGCCGTCACTTCGGTTAACACCAAAGAAAATAACAATTCGTCGCATGACAAAACGATGGGGAAGCTGCACCAAAGCGGGCAGTATTCTGTTGAATATCGATCTCATCAAAGCTCCCTTACATTGCATCGAGTACGTCATTGCCCATGAGTTGTGCCACTTGCGGATTCATGACCACAGCCCTGCTTTTTACAGACTGTTATCGCGCTTGATGCCCGATTGGGAAAAACGAAAGTCTAGGTTGGATGGATTTGTTCTTTAAAAGATATGGTGAGCGCAGTGGTGGGGAAACTTTGTCGTGCGACCCGACTATTTGTTCACAATATTGCCCTTTGTTCACGGATCGTGAACATTCAGACCAGGTTTTCACGATTTCCCATAATTTTCACGGTCGTAAAAAAGGACCATTGTCGTGAAAATTTGCCCCTGTGTGGCGATGACTTCAAAAACTGGCCCTTTTACGGGCCGCTCGGGGCCGCAGTTTTTTGCTGTCGCTCACGTGCGTTCGCTTTTCCTCCCACTTGGTCGGCGCAAAAAAACGTCAGGCGTGTGTTGCGGGTATTGAATGTAGGGGCTGTCGGCGCAAAAAACCGTTCAAGTCCGTTGAGTGGTGACCTTTGAATTTCAAATTGTGCCCGGAGCCGGACTTCCCCTCGCTCGCTCACGCGTGCGGGCTACTCGCTCGGGGCCGCAGTTTTTTGCTGTCGCTCACGTGCGTTCGCTTGTCCTCCCGCTTGGTCGGCGCAAAAAACCGTTCAAGTCCGTTGAGTGGTGACCTTTGAATTTCAAATTGTGCCCGGAGCCGGACTTGAACCGGCACGGTGTTGCCACCGCCAGATTTTGAGTCTGGTGCGTCTACCAATTCCGCCATCCGGGCATGGGACCAGATCTTTCAAACGTGAACCCGTTTCTCACTAAATTGCTAAATAGTCAATCCCGTATCCCCTGTTGAGATGACCCACAAATACGCCCCCCCTTGATGTATAGGAATCTCAAAGTCGACAGAGCGCGGGTGCATTCCTCGCAAAATGGGGGAATTCAACCGCGTCATAGTCAAGTGAGTAACTTGTTTGTCATTCTTGCCGCCGTTGTCAGATCAAACCGAAAGAAGGAATTCAAAATCCGCTTGCGAAATAATATTTCCCGTAGTCTCTGCCAGTTGATCTCCCTGTTCTGTATTTAAAAAGAGGGCGTCAAATCTCTGCGACTTTCGTTTTTTGAGGATCTCGATTTTTTGTTCCACCGAATCCTGCATAAGATAGCGATACACCTGCACCGACTGGTTTTGACCGATGCGATGGGTCCTGTCTGTCGCCTGATTTTCAACGGCAGGGTTCCACCAGGGTTCAACGTGAAAGACATAGCTGGCCTTGGTCAGATTAAGCCCCATGCCGCCCGTCTTGAGGGTCATGAGCATCACGGCACCGCCCTCGCAGGTCTTAAATTGATCAAGCTGTTTTTCCCTTGCGCGTTTGCCCGTGGCCCCGCAGAGGGCGTAACAGGGGATGGGGGCGTCTTTCAACTGCCTTAAGATACGCTCATAAGTATTTATAAATTGCGTGAAAACGAGGGCGCTGTGTCCTGCCGCAACAATCTCCTTGAGGCTGTCGATAAGCAGGGCAATCTTTGGCGGTTCTTCGTGATAACTGATGTTGGGCAGGGCAGAAGGGTCTGAACAGGTCTGCCTGAGTCTTAGAAGGGCTGTGAGTATCATCAATTGCGATTTGGCCTCTCCGTATTTTTGAATGGAGTCCCTGACCTTTTGATTCCAGCTCAACGCGATATCACGGTAGATCTTTCGCTGTTTTTCTTCGAACGGCAGGACCACGACGGTTTCGGTTTTCGGCGGCAAATCCTTGAGGATCTCTCCCTTGGTGCGCCTGAGTAAAAGAGGCTTAACCTTGAGACGCAGACCGTGCATGAGTTCGCTGTCAATCTCCTTTTGATTAACATAGAGTTTCTTAAAGGCATCGAACCCGCCGAGGGCCCCGGGAACAACGAGGTCCATGAGGGAATAAAATTCGCCAAGATGGTTTTCGAGAGGAGTGCCTGTCATACAGAGCTTGAAAGGAGAAGCAAGACTGCGTGCGGTCTTTGTGCGCAGGGTCGTGATGTTTTTGAGACTCTGTGCCTCGTCGTAGATTTGAATATTCCAGCGGTGTGATTCAAAAAAGGAAACATGCTCCACCATGAGACCATAAGTGCAAATCACCAAGGCGTGCTGGTGTTCTTTGAGAAAGGCTGTGATCTCCTCTTTTTTTCTGGTCTCAAAGATCACAGCGGGCAGGTCCGGTGTGAATTTCTGCACCTCGCACTGCCAGTTGTATGTCAGCGATGTAGGGACAAGAACAAGGACGTGTTTCATTTCGTTTCTGTCTTTGAGGATCTTTAACAGGGCGAGGGCCTGCAGTGTTTTTCCAAGCCCCATGTCATCGGCGAGAATCCCCCCCAGTCTTAAACGATAGATGTCGTAAAGCCAGTTAACCCCGAGGTGCTGATAGGGCTTGAGCATCTGCTGCAGGTCATCGGGGGGCGTGACAGACCTCTCGGGATTGTCAAGATGATCGTAGAACGCGCAGATATCCTGCCAGTCCTTGCCTCCCGAAAACTTGACGCCCTTTTTTCTTAACATGAGAAGATCAAGCGTCCTGTTGCGCGGGAGGGATAAAACCCCGTCCTGTTTTATGGCCCGCCCCCCCTTGTTGCTTTCGAGATCCATCCAGAATCTTTTAAGATAACTCACCGAGGGGAACTCCTGCTCATCAAGATAATAGATCCGGCCGTTCCACTCCATCAGACCCGAACCCATGAGCGCCTTCACCCGTTTTGCATCCACCTCGATCCCACCCAGAAAAAAACGGGGGTGCAGGTCAAACCAGTCAATGGCCCCCGAGTCTTCTTCCGGATCCCCCTTGGTTTCTACGAGCAGAAACTCGCTGGTAAAATTATCTGGTGTTATTTTTTCAAGACTCAAACCATCATAGACAACATGAAACCCCTGCCCCTTTAAACCGGCAAAGGCCGTCAAAAGATCCTTGACCATCACGCCCTCAAAGGCAATGTCTTGCAGGTTTTCTGGGGGGAGATTTGACTCGCCGTTGTGTACAACAGACAAGTCAGAGTCAAGATGCGTGTCGCTTAATCTGAGGAGCGGGATCCGCGGTTTTTTAAGAGCGCCGTGCTCCGCCTGCGAGACACGCAGTAACATAAGATGCCGAATGAGTTCCAAACACCTCAGGCGATACCCGCCAATCCTGATGATCCCGTCACCACCCCAGAGGCCTGTCTGCTCCTCGCAGAGTGTCTTAAGACAAGAATGGGCCACCTTTTGTAAAAGTGTCACACATTTCTTTGAGCACCCATGATCAGGGGACAGGGGGTCCCCCTTTTCTTTTCCAAGCACAAAGGCGATCCTGCCCCACAGTTGTGTGTCAAGCTCTGCAAGAGAGGCCTTTGCTGCCTTGGCCTGCGCATCCCTTAAAGCCAGCACATGACCTATCAACTCTATCCAGAACACCGCGGCAATACCGGTGTGCTTAAAAAATTTGTGGTCTTCTTTTTTTGTTTTTTTTCTGTTGCTTTGGATCAGTATCTGTTCTTCAGGTCGCAAGATTGTCCAGAGTCCCCCCCGTAAGGAGTCAACAACAAGCGACAGGACAGGATCACCGTTGCAGAACGCCGTCCCCAAATCATCCCCGTCCAAAACCTTTTGCCAAAAGTTAAACGAAGCATCGCTGTTGATTTTTACAAAGGACTCCATGCGTTGGCTTTCATAGACCTTGAGGCGGCAGTGAAGCTTGAACGCAGGGTTGTTTGCCTCGATTTTTTTTAGCCGCTCATAGAGGTACACAGCGTCATCATGCGTGCGAATCACAACCCTGACACTCTCTGTTCTGTCGTTGCTTTGTTCGCCACCGTAGTAATGAAACCAACTGGGTGGGTATCCCACGAGGGTGAGAATCTTTGCGCGCAGGGGGTCCAGCCTGTGAAATATCAGCGCCCTGCTTTTGCAATCGTACACAAAGTTTTTTGTAAAGGGACCATCGACCTTGCATCCATTGATCATGGGTCGTTGGTCCATTTTTAATACCGCAAGAGGATCGCCGTAATCATCATCATCAACAACAGCACCGTCATTGTCATCATCGTCTTCAGGCACATCACCCTCTGCACTCGTTTTTTCCATGCGGGCCTCCAATGTGCAGACAAAACCCGCATCAGGCCCTGTATCAAAGACCACATGATCAATACGCAGCCCCTGCCGCTCGGATTGCTGGTTTCTACCTCCGACTAGAAAAAGCCCCACGTCATTTTTTAACTCACCCAGATTTTTAAGCAGGGACAGCATGCCTGTTTCGACGGACTTATACCCCATAGCGAAGCGATTGACAGCAAACCCCATGATCTCGTTGTCTGACTGATTAAAGGGTATAAGACCCTTGTTCACTTTCACGCCATACCGGTGGTAGATGAGTTCGTGCGCCGACAGGATTGTCCCGTCCGAAAACCGGTACTGCAGTTCGTATTCAAGTGACTCAAGCGGGTCATAATAATTTGCACTCGCGTGCGGGGGGGACTTAAAATAGGGACTGATGTCGCTGCTGTCCATCGCGACCCACGGCTTGGTGCCAAAGTGCATGTCGAGGATCTGTGTTGTGCATGAAATCCTCTCACAGCCTTCCTGTTGAGTATAATTTTTGAGATCTCCTGCCCTCTTCGTACAGATGAGCAGGTTTTTGAGCATCACCACGGCACATTGTTCCCTGTTGCTGACGAGCTTGACTGTGGGTCTTGCTACCTGCCCGGGCATTTGTTCCGGAGCATCTTCTTTTAAAAACAGGTTGATTTCGTTGACGAGCGCACGATGCATTGAGGGGTCTTCCAGTTTAAAACTCCTGCCGTTCTTGTTAAGTGCGCTCCACAGGGCAAGCAGGGCAACAGCCCGATGAACACACTGCGCCGCGCCACAGTCACAGGAGGTTAAAAAACAGCTCTCGAGAATATGGGTAACAGGCGGTGTAAAGTTTTTTCCGCTGATGATCACCGCATAACCAGACACATTAACAACAAGACTGTCGGCACAATCATGCTCATCACTAAAATACAGGGATCTGATGGCACCTTTGTTATAATAACGGATCCCCTCCTTAAACATCACCAACGGAAACGCTATACTCAGCTCAAAAAACGAGATCGCTCTTAGGTGACACAATGATTTCTTAAGGAGTTCTTTTCTTTCGATAAGAACAGGGTGGAGAACCGCACCTGATGTCTTTTTACCCCATTCTGAGTCTGTGGCGTTCTTTTGCACAGTGGGCCGATAACAGCGCATAATTTTTATGTCAATAGGGTCTTGCTGGCCCAGTTCAGTTTTTTTTTCTTCCGCAACTTGCGTGCAAATAGTGAGGGCAAATAGTGATTGCGCATGGGGTGTTGAACTGCAAGAGATGGAATCTGTATTCTTCCCTTGATATTGCTTCTTACAATTTGCTAGCAATGCGGCCTGAAACATGGGGGAGAAATGAGTAAAAAAGCGACAATCGAAATTAACAGTGTGTGGTGCAAGGGATGCGAGATTTGTGTCGATGTCTGTCCCAAGCAGGTCTTGGGGATGAAAAACTTTGTGGCCGAGATCCTCAACGATGACGCCTGCAACGGTTGCCAGTTGTGCGAGCTGTTGTGTCCCGATTTTGCCATCACCGTCACCAAACACGATTCCGCCGAAGAAAAAACAGGCACCTGACCAGACCAAAAAAAATGCGCGGATAGGTAACGTAACCCGCATAACGCTGCAAATACTACGCGGGCTGGTGCCACATGAAATATTAATGCCGCAACGCAAAGAAAAAACCTTCTAAGGTTATTTATAAGGAGAACAACGTGGGTTCAAGAACATACATGATGCAGGGAAACTTGGCGGTTGCTGAGGCTGCCATCGATGCAAACTGCAGATTTTTTGCGGGATATCCCATCACACCGTCTTCCGAGGTGGCCGAGCACCTGAGCAAAAGGCTCCCTCAGGTTGGCGGCAGGTTTATCCAAATGGAAGACGAGATCGCCGCCATGGGCGCCGTCATTGGCGCCTCTCTGGGCGGGGTAAAATCCCTCACGGCGACCAGCGGACCGGGTTATTCACTCAAACAAGAAAACATCGGCTACGCATACCTTACCGAGGTCCCTGTGGTGATTGTCAATGTCATGCGCGGTGGGCCGAGCACAGGGCTTCCCACCCTGCCCTCGCAGTCCGATGTCATGCAGGCCATGTGGGGGACTCATGGTGACCACACAGCCATCGCGCTCTCCCCTGCAAGTGTCGGCGAATCATACGACATGACTATTCGGGCATTTAACCTGTCCGAAAAATTCCGCATGCCGGTCACACTTCTTTTAGACGAAATCATCGGGCACGTCTACGAAAAGGTCTCTCTGCCAGACCCCAAAGATCTGCACATCGTCAACCGCAAAAAACCCACATGCCCGCCCGATAAATATCTGCCCTATGCCGAAGATGAGTCCCTCATTCCCCCCATGGCATCTTTTGGCGACGGGTATCGTTACCATGTCACAGGTCTTGTGCACGACGAGACAGGTTTTCCCACAAACAACCCCGAAACAATCGACAAAATGCTCCGTCGTCTGCACAGAAAACTCGATCCCTACATGAGCGAGATCATCGAGGTCGAAGAGCGCGAGACCGAAAACGCCGAGATCGGCATCGTCACTTATGGTTCGAGTGCCCGCGCATCAAGCAGTGCCATGCGCGCAGCCAGAGAGGCTGGCATCAAGGTTGGCATGCTCAGACTCAAAACCATCTGGCCCTTTCCGACAGAGGCAATTTTCAAATTTGGTCAGAGGGTTAAAAGTATCATTGTGCCCGAACTCAATCTGGGACAAATTGCTCACGAGGTTGAACAAGCCATTAAAGGCACGGTAAAGGTTCACAAGGTTAACAGGATTAATGGCGAACCCTTTCATCCTGATGAGATATTAAACAAAATCAAGGAGTGCAAATAGGATGGATTATTTTCCCTACTTAAGAAAAGAAAAACTGCCGCACATCTGGTGCAGCGGTTGTGGTGACGGTATTGCCCTCAAATGTATTATCAGGGCCATTCATAACAAAGGGCTCGACAAAAACAAGATTGCCATGGTGTCGGGCATTGGCTGTTCCTCAAGAACCCCGGGGTATGTGGATTTTAACACACTGCACACAACACACGGCAGGGCGATCCCCTTTGCCACCGGCCTTAAAATGGCGCGTCCCGAGCTGACTGTCTTTGTGGTGACCGGAGACGGCGATGCCACGGCTATTGGTGGCAATCACCTCATCCACGCGGCACGGCGCAACATTGATTTAAAGGTCCTGTTGTACAACAACCACATTTACGGCATGACAGGCGGGCAGGTCTCTCCCTGTACACCCATGGGGGACTACGCCACAACGGCGCCCTATGGTTGTCTCGAAAACAGTTTCGACATCGCGGGGCTTACTGTTGCGGCCGGGGCGTCATTTGTGGCGCGATCGACTGTGTATCATGTCAAGGCCCTCGAAAAACTCATCGAAAAGGCAATCGATAAAGAGGGATTTTCCTTAATCGAGATCATGTCGCCATGTCCCACGTCCTACGGCAAGATCAACAAAAAAGGGGCCAACAAAAATCTGGTTCTGGCTCAAAAGACGCAGTCGGTTCCCGTTAACAAGGCAAAGGACATGTCGCCCGAGGACCTTAAGGGCAAGATTGTCACTGGTATTCTCGCAGACAGGGACATACCAGAGTACATCAAAAATTACGACATGCTGACATCACAAAAAAAATAACGAGGGTGACTTATGAGTTTACATTACGAAATTCGTCTCAGTGGCGCCGGGGGACAGGGATTGATCCTCATCGGCAAGGTATTGGCAGAGGCCGCTGCTATTTATGACAACAAAAACGCCACGCAAAGCCAGTCGTATGGCCCAGAAGCCCGTGGCGGCGCCAGCAGGTCCGAGGTCATCATCAGCGATGGCGATATCGACTACCCCAAGGCCACCGAAGTCAATCTGCTCCTTGCGATGACACAAGAAGCAGCCGATAAATACAGCCACGACATCAAAAAAGACGGCGTGGTCATTGTTGATTCAAGTTTTGTTCTTAAAAATCCCAAAGGGGATTTTCAGGTCTACAGTTTCCCCATCACCCAGATTGCCGAAGAAAAAGTAGGCAAAAAAGTGGTCGCCAACATTGTGGCCCTTGGTGTTATCGAAAGGGTCGCGCGTGTTGTCTCCGAAGAGGCCGTCATCAACGCCATCAGGGCAAGGGTCCCCAAGGGCACCGAAGAAATCAACATCAAGGCCTTTAAGTGCGGGCAGAGTCTGGTGTAAGGGGTAAGTGCGTTGGTACACATCCGATAGATACAATGCAGGATGACCAAGTCTAAATTTTCTTAAAAGCCCTCAAACTTTAAAAAAGGGATTTGTTGATGGGAATTAAGTGACGCCGAAGGCGGTAACTCCCCGCCCGCTCTGGAGGCTGTCGATTTAGACAGCCTCCCTCTATTTTCAATTTTCCATTTTCAAAAATCTCTAATGAAAATGGCATTAGAAAATAGAAAATGGAGGGTCTCCCCGTTAACACATAGCGACTGAGAAAATAATTTTGTTGCGCGAGGAATTTGCCGCCAGGCAAAAGGGAAAATTATTTTGGAGGGAATGAACCAAGGGGGCCCCATAGGGGGTGGCAATGTAGGCGTAGGTGGTCATGGGGTTGGGGTCCTTATTGATTTATGTTACCTCCATTGTTGTTATCAATAGGGTGTTTGGCAGGCTGGCACCTGAAACCTAAGATTGAATATTTGACGTTTTTGATTTGTTGGTCTTGCGTTTGTTTTTTTTGAGACTGGTCCAAAAATCCGCCAGGGGACCCTTTGTGCTGGTTTGTGCATAATACGAAATTTCTTCATCAACGTTTAGTTTATTAATCTGATGATAAATTGAGTTCTGGATTTTTTCTTTCATCGACAGACAATCAAGAGAATTAGATAATTTTTTGGTCAAGAAACACCTCCCTTGGCGAAACAATAACAAGAACACCATAACCCAGAGAAAAGTTGACGTTGTTAAATGCCTTCATGTGATCCAATCGGACAATATGTTTAAAATTCCAGGACACAATAGCATCTGCCCTGTTGATTGTGGCCAAAGCAACGTGTGTGGCATCGTTCATGGATTTTTTATTCAGAATCCTTTTTTTCAGATAGGCATCTCTGAGTAGAACCGCCTCTTCGGTGAGCAAGATTGGTTCAAGCATGTCCTGTGGCAAGAGGCGCAAAACATTCTGAACCTGTACAGGTGCGCGGTTGAGTTCTTGAATAACAACATCACTGATCAAGAGAGAAATGTGATGTTTTTTAACCATTTTAAAAAAATTGAGCGAATATTTTTCGAATTCACGATCAAAACACCCACCAAAGACTGATGTGTCGACATAAATTTTTAGAGGCTTCATGTTAAGACGTAATATATTTAAGAATCCCAATCACCGCAAGGAAGATAAACAAATCAAATAATGTTAATGGGTTTACGACATGAAATAATGAAAAAACCAAAGGCCCTTGAAATATTTTTAAACTGTCTGATGAATCAAGATTTGTTGTTGTCCTATGTCCAGTCCTGACACCTTTCCTGAAATATTCTAAAACTTGTAGCATGTCAAAGCCTGGCACCTTTTTCTTGATGTGTGTCGTTGTGTTTCGGAAAATTTTGGTGCCTATCCCCCTTTTTTACTTTTTTGTAACAAAATGTGGGTGGTACCAAATTAGTGTTTGGTAGGCTGGCACCTGAAGAGCCTAATAATTGTCAGGGCTGGCGTCATGGTAGAAACTTTTCAAAGTTGTTATTGCCAAAACTGCTGTTTCCTGCGATCATCATAGATGATGATTAACGGTACCTATGATATTCATGAGAAAAAGGGTGAAAAGCTCCTTGAGGCCATGCTTGCGAGGGCCAAGAGTAGTTTTTCGCTTGTTGAGGCGCAGGGGCAATTGGGGTTACCAAAAAATCTTGTTGTTAAAATTCTTTCGACGCTCAGAAAAAAAAACAAAATATTGCTGTTATCAAAGGGGCTATACGCTTTTTTCCCACCTGCTGAAAAAAAGTTTGGGTTTAATGTCGCGAGGGTTCTTGATCCCATCATGAAGCACTGGCAAATACCTTATTATGTGGGACTACTTTCGGCGGCTGATTATTATGGCGCGGCTCACTACAAACCGCAGATTCTCCAGGTCATCATCCCAAAAAAAATTTGTTTTCGCAAAGCAAAGGTACTGGGAATTTCTTTTCATGTTCAAAAAATATTTCCCAAAACTGGGTTGATACGGGTAAAAACCCCCGACGGTTATGTTTTCTATCCCACACCAGCGTTGCTGGTTCTGGATCTACTGGCGTACGAAAAGGTTTCGGGTGGGATTGATACTATCACTCTTGTGATAAAAGAAATCATGGGACATTTTAAGGACAAAGATTTACAAAAAGTTGCCCTAAAATATCCAGTGGTCGCGGCTGTCCAAAAACTGGGTTACATACTCGAAAGGGTGGGGGCCAAATCGTCTTTGTTGATAGAGTTGCAGGATGTATTGAAAAGACGCGGGGCATCAGTTATAAAACTTTCATCTGTGTTACCCAAAAAAGGCCGATTTGATCCCCGATGGAAAATAATTAAAAACACAGAATTGGAGATCAATGATATTTGAAGCAGCTATTCAAGAGTGGCGACAATATTGCCCTTGGCGTGAACCAAGGCAAGTGGAGCAGGATTTAATTCTTCATGCCATGATCAAATTGATTTTGAAGACGTTGATGGTAACCTCTTATGGATTGCCAATGTTGTGGATCAAGTGACCTTCAAATTCACAACCAACATCTATGTCACTGCCACAACGCCAACAGAATCCAATTGTAGATGTAAATATGGAAATGTGTTGTCACCTTGGTCATCTACAGGATGGTCCTGCCGTTGTGATTTTACCAACTCTACAAGCGAATATAGCTTCTCCATGGCACCCATGGGTTTAAGCGAAGATAACGCCTATGATGACGAAAATTACCAAGGCATTATTGATGAAAAAAAGTACCAGTTTGAGACCAACGGCATCCGTGATTGTAGTAATTCTAATTACTGGTATGACTTTGATTATGACACGCCTAAAAATATAACAGCTCAGTTTCGTGGTAGCAGGATAGACTTTGAAAATGAAGCAGAAGATTTATTGTGGTCTGCCGATCTCCACGAAGATGAAACATTCGATTTTACCATCGGCGGCTACCCCGATACCTTTAATTTGCCTACAGTTAATTTGACCTGCGGTTGTCAATTCACGGGTTATTACACTTACAACAAAAAAGTGTACGATATGCTCGATGATCATAATAATATAACGTGTTATTGCGAATCATCAGAGGAAATTAATTACTGTACAATCTATTACGTACAACAATAACAAAATCACCAACAATAAATGGAGTCCAAAATGAAAACACAAAAATACATTTTAAACAGCGTTGCAATAATAGTCATCCTCTCAATCAACGCCTGCGGGCTGAAGGTTAATTCGGATATCGATGAGGCCGCAAAGTCAATATCTGACGCTGTCGAAAGCATCAACGACGGCAGCAGCCAAAACAATCAGGATGAAGACGCAGCAGAAACAGTCAGCGATGTAGATGCAACATCTGATAATGATGCAAACGTCGACAAACCCTCAGAAGCAGCAGGAGAACCTGAGGACACGACGGTCAGCAGTCCCTACACGGGATCAAAGGAGGGCGACTCGCACACTGGTGGGGGTGTTACCGTTATTGAACCTGCAGGCTATCCTGAGTCTGCTGAAAGATTCTTTATGGGCACCTACGAACTTGAAAACAACTACACCACCGGTAAAAAAAGCTGTAGTAGTGAATACAACTTTCCGTTGGTTGTCCGCGGTTATGCTCATACAGGGGATGATTTTATTGACTTTGAAACCAACGTCAGCAATCTCGCGTGGGTAGCGGAAATCTTTCCTGACAACACTTTTGATTTTTCTGTTCAGTTTCTTGATACTTTTGGATCACCGTCAATCCAACTCGACTGCACTTGCCAAATAGAAGAAGGATATCTTTATTACTATACTGATCAGGTCAACTGCACCTGCGGTGGTAGCGATAAGTGTTCGCTCTCTTACGAAAAAATGACATCTTAATCTGACCTCCGCCCCCCATCGCCCTCTTTGCCCTCGGTGACCATGGGGGGCATAACCGCCGCCGTAAGGCGGCGTCCCGAAACAGGGAGGGAGCAAGCCGGGGTCTGGCCCCAGCCTGCCCCTGTGATTTTAATATTCTGATGTCAACATCACCACATAGTCTTTGCCATAGCGTTGGGCAAAGAGGCCTATCTCATCAAGCGGAAAATCCGTGTATTCGATCTCCTGCGTAGCCAACACATTGTCGTTGCCGTCATCAATCACAAATCGGGCCTTGTTGTCCTTAACAGACAGCTTGCACGATAAAAACCCCTCTTCCCTGATCTTTTTTGACGTGGCCACGTAGGACCATATGACATCCATAAGCCAAAAAGCCCCTGCCCTTTCGGCCAGATACCGCGCGCCGTCTGTGAGCAACAGCCCGTTCATGCGGTGATATTCTTCTGTGCCTGTAAATTGATTGAGTTCGGTTTTTAATTGATTTGCGTTCATGGTTTTTTCTCCTTTGGTTTGATTGTTAATAAAAAAAACAAAACCTCCCGACCACCTTCGCCCTAAGTGAGGTGGTTGGAAGGTCTGACAACCCAAAGGATACCGAGGACACCGGCGCAACGCAGAGGTGACTGAGTCAATATTTTATGATTTTTAAAACCCCCAAACCCTAGAACCCGAATTTAAAAACAGGGATTAAGCGACGCCGAAGGAGGAAGCGCCCCGTCCGCTCTGGGGCGGGTCTCCCTGTTTTTAAATAGTGAACAAAAAAATAATTTTGGATGCGCGAGGAATCCGCCTTAAGCGGAGGGGAAAATTATTTTTGCAGGAACGTCGGGTTCAGGGGGTTGGGGGTGAGTAAACTCACCCTTCAATCACAAAAAAACCATCCTTAAAGAATAGGCCCAAAACATAAATAACGCCCCAACGATAATGCGTGTGGAATTTTAAAATTAACAAAACTGTAAGGTTAGCTTAACATATTATTGTTGTCTGTAGCTTACAGTGTAAACCTACCATTTTGTTGATGCTAAATGCCCGCAAAACCGCCGCCCTTAGCCCTGTTAGAATTGCGGGGCAAGCAAAAGACATTCTCTGGCTAGCCCTTGTTTTTATTACTCTTGCAGCAGAATGACTACATCATCATCGTCGTAATGTTGGGCAAAAAACTAGCAAATCAAATCAGTACAATATTTGGAACATTGTCTCAAAATTGGGACTGATGCATGATCGCTGTTTAACCTTCTTTTTTTTTAACTTATTAATAATACTGTGTTTTGGTTTGTGTGATTGTTGGCATGTGAATTGCAATAACTCATTGTGTGCGGTTTTAAACAACCACAATAAACCAAAAAGGGAGCTATTTATGACAGCAAAAAAAAATATCTACACTATCATTTTTTTCATCTTAACAATCATTTTGACCAACTGCTCATCCTCTGGCGGCCCTGCTTTGCAGGCCCCGGGGCAGGATCCTGCTCAAAATCCTTCTCAAAATCCTGTTCAAGATCCTGTTCAAAGTCCTATTCAAAATCCTAATCCAGATTCTTCTTCGTCGGTGGGCGGCACCATTACTGGTGTTGTCGAGGTCGAAAATGATATTGATCTGGAATCTCTAAACTCCCTTCCTTACCTCAGCACCAAATACCTATCTAAGGCTAGTGGTATTACGGTTTATCTAGAAGATAATTCAGATATCTCAGCCGAAACCGATGCTAACGGGGTCTTTACAATATTTAATGTCCCTGCCGGAACACAATGTATCTATGCATATGCCGAGGATCAGAATGGCGACACCTACGGCTTTAGAAGTTGCAATATTGAAGTTGTCGATGGCACAACCGCAGATGTTGGTTCTGCAACGCTCTCAATGACAGGATCAATCAGCGGCAACGTACAGTTAAATGGTCAAGCAGATCACTCAGGCATTGATGTCTATATCCCCGGCACATCATTTACAGCAAAGACTGATGAGAACGGTAACTACACAATATATTATCTGCCCGCCGGCACTTATGAATCCATCACGGCAGAAACCGATGGTTACTTGTCAGACTTTATCGACGATGTGGTTGTAGAGCCTGCATCAAATACAGTTGTAAACAATCTGGTCCTGTGGGCATCAACTGGTGTTGATGGATATTTAACAATCAATAATGGCGCCACAACATCAAACACAAGGACTGTAACACTTAATTTATATTATTCACAAGACGCCACGCTCATGAAGATTTCAGAAGATGAAAACTTTAAAAATGTATCATGGGAACCTGTCAATCCCTCTGAAACATACACATTTGACAGCGAAGGCACACAAACCCTGTACGTTAAATACACAAATGCCAACGGCCTAGAGACCTCGCCGTTTACTGCTTCAATAACCATTGATCTCTTTGGTGCAACAGAAGGGAGTTTTACGGTTACCCCCGATGAACTCTACCCTCTGGGCTCAACAATCGGTGATGTTGAGTTGTCACTAAATATCCCCGAAAATGCAGATTACTGGATGGTAGATGTTGATAGCAATTTTTCTAATGTCCCCGAGTGGATGGATTTGCCAGAAGGAGGCACATATACCTATTCTTTTCCAGATAACAACAATTCATGTGGGTCAAAGACATTTTATGTAAAATATAAAGACGGGGATGGTTATGTAAGTGAAAGACATACTGCCTCATTGGAGATTAATTGTTGGGTCCAGATGTCATCAACCGACATGCCATCTAAGAGGTATGGTGCTACATCTATATGGACTGGTAATAGAATGTGCATTTGGGGCGGGAATATAGGTCACACAACCAATACAGGTGCCTGCTATGATCCTGTCAATGATTCATGGTCTACAATAACAACAACTAATGCACCAAGTGCAAGAGCCTATCATGCGGCTGTCTGGACAGGAAATAAAATGTGTGTTTGGGGTGGTGATGATGACGGCGACACTAAGCTAAGAACGGGCGGTTGCTATGATCCTGTCAATGATTCATGGTCTGCAATAACAACAACTAATGCACCAAGTGCAAGAGCCTATCATGCGGCTGTCTCCACAGGAAATAAGATGTGTGTTTGGGGTGGTTATGATGACGGCTACACTCAGCTAGGAACGGGAGGCTGCTATGATTCTGTTAATGATTCATGGTCTACAATAACAACAACTAATGCACCAAGCGCAAGGGCCGAGCATACGGCTGTCTGGACAGGTGAAAAAATGTGTATTTGGGGTGGAACTATAAATATATATGGCAATACTACTAAGACAGGAGGATGCTATGATCCTGTCAATGATTCATGGTCATCCATTACGACTTCAAACGCACCAAACCCAAGGTCTAGTCATGGAGCGGTCTGGACAGGAAATAAAATGTGTATTTGGGGTGGATATCATCACGGCCGTGATGAATTGTCTAATAATCCAGAGGGGTGTTATGATCCTGATAATGACTCTTGGTCTTCCATTACGACTTCAAATGCACCAGAAAAACCGTTTAGTAGTACAGCTGTCTGGACAGGTGAAAAAATGTGTGTTTCGACAGATTATAGAGGAGGATGTTACGATCCTAAGACAAATACTTGGAAAACAACACCTAATTATTATTGGTTCCGTGATTACAATGTAATGCCCGTTTGGACAGGCGATAAACTATGTGTTTGGAATGGAGGAGCTTCTGACTATTATAGTGGTTCTCTATCAACAGGTGCTTGTCTGGGATTTATTCCATAAAAACTAACTAATCCATCTCAACGGGGACAATCTCAGGGCACGCAGCCCTGAGATTGTCCCGTTTTTTTTTGCCCAAAACCCCACAAATTTACAGGGCAAGCCGGAGGAACTCCAGCCTGCCCTTTGTTTTTAGTATTCTGATGGCAACATGACCACATAATCTTTGCCATAGCGTTGGGCAAAGAGGCCTATCTCATCAAGCGGAAAATCCGTGTATTCGATCTCCTGCGTAGCCAACACATTGTCGTTGCCGTCATCAATCACAAATCGGGCCTTGTTGTCCTTAACAGACAGCTTGCACGATAAAAACCCCTCTTCCCTGATCTTTTTTGACGTGGCCACGTAGGACCATATGACATCCATAAGCCAAAAAGCCCCTGCCCTTTCGGCCAGATACCGCGCGCCATCTGTGAGCAACAGCCCGTTCATGCGGTGATATTCTTCTGTGCCTGTAAATTGATTGAGTTCGGTTTGTAATTGTATTGCGTTCATGGTTTTTTCTCCTTTGGTTTGATGTTTAAAAAAAACAAATTTTTCCGCCTGCCTTCACCGACAGTGAGGCAGATGGGAAAATGCCTCCAAAAGAGCGTTATTGAGGACACCGAAATGTTAATGTAGGATGACCGAATCAAAATTTTCTTAAAAAGCCCCCAAACTATAGAAAACGGATTTGTTGATGGGGATTAAGTGACGCCGAAGGCGGTAACGCCCCGCCAGCTCTGGGGCGGGTCTCCCCGTCAACAAATAGCGACTGAGAAAATAATTTTGTCGCGCGAGGAATTTGCCGTCAGGCAAAGGGGAAAATTATTTTGGCGGGAGCGTCGTTTTCAAAGGGTTGGGGGATTGATTTGCTCTATTGCATACTTAAAGCCCCCTCTCGGGGGCCCTTTGTTATTTTGTGAAATTACTGATACAAAGCCTGCCGTTTATGGGAGGCGTGTGTATGAACACATTGAGCGACTCATCCTTGTTAACAAATGCAAGCCCGATCTGCTTAAAACGGCTCTTGTTCTTTTTGCCTTCGAGAACGGTATAAACCTTCATTGCTTTTTTGACTGTTGTTTTCATTTTTAACACCTTTCTTTAAAAAACAAAGGGGGCCCGAAGGCCCCCCTCTTTGGTTATTCTTTTTCCTTGCGATCCCTGATGTGCAATTTTCCTGTGATAGGAACTGCATCCAAGATCACATTGATTGAATCGTCCTTGTTCAAAAAAGCCACGCCAATCTTTGTCCATCGGCTTTTGTCTTCTTTGTTTTGGGATTCTGCTATGACGTAAACGTCTTTTATTTTTGTTGATGTATTCATTTTATTTTCTCCTTTTTTTTAAGTTTTAAATTTTTTTCTCTTCTCACCCCCCACTGGAAGAGAAAAATTTAAAAGTTTAAAAAAGCGAAAGGGTTTAAAGATGAAGCGGTTAAGCCCTTAAAAGGCAGGCAAGTGACAGATCGCAAAGCGAGCTGGCGCACCGCCTGCTAAGGGCCA
>JADGCS010000052.1 GCA_015228875.1 Deltaproteobacteria bacterium
CCACAACCAGAGAGGCAAGCCTGCGCCTTTTTAAAAGGGCTAGGACACCACAGGCAACTCTTAAGCTCACCGAAAAAGAAATTGCAAAACTGATTTACCCCGTTGGTTTTTACAACACCAAGGCAAAAAACATTTTAAAGATCTGTTCAATCCTGCTTGAAAAATACAGTGGCAAGGTACCGCGTTCAATTGATGAACTCACAGCCCTCCCGGGAGTCGGTCGCAAGACCGCAAATCTTGTGCTCACCGTGGGTTTTGATGATTACGGAATCTGCGTTGATGTTCATGTCCACAGGATTTCCAACCGGTGGGGGTATGTAAAAACACAGACACCCAACGAGACCGAAATGGTCTTGAGAAACCAGCTTCCAAAAAAATTCTGGAAGCAGTACAACGACACCCTTGTCACCTTTGGTCAAAACCTGTGCCTCCCTGTATCTCCCTGGTGCTCAAAGTGTCCTGTTGATAAATACTGCCCCAGGATTTCTGTTCATCGATCGCGATAAACACAGGGCTGTCAGTCGGCTTACACTTGATGTATAGGAATTTCAAAGTCGACAGAGCGCGGGTGCATTCCTTGCAAAATAGAGGCATTCAATCGCGTCAAAGTCAAGTTGGTAACTTGATATCACTGTCGCACCCGATCATCCTGCATCCCCTGTCTCCATGCGTCCTTCAATTTCAATGAACATTCAAGTGATGATCATCGTCCTCATGTCACAACCACAGACGAGGCTTTGGCACCACATCTTTTAACAACTTAATTTGGCATAAACACACAACCCCAAGAATGGCGTCTGATATTAAAAGGATGAGGACGCGCTTGTTTTCTCTGCTTCTGGCACAGGATTTGCGACACAGGCTTTGTATAGAACCTTGGAAGGTTTTTTCTACGCGTTTCGACATCAATTTTTGCATGGTGTCCGCCCGCGTAGTATCTGGCGCATAGCGCCAAACATGAAACCCTTCATGTTTGATCGCAATGCACTCCGCTTTATGCGGGTTATGATACCTGCAGAGAGTCAGAATGTACGAGCAACAGAGAGGTCCTTATGGCAACAACCATCTTTCAATCCGCCACCACTGCGCAACAAAGAGCGGCCATCGATAGACCGATAGAAACAGAGGGGAGAAAAGTTCTGGTCGACTGGCTTGGGCAATTGCCCGAGGGTGAACGCGTAGAGTATGCCACCGGCATAAAGACCCTGACACCTCAAAAGTTTGAAGAGTTGTTAACAAACCTTGCCATGCTTGGTGACAAGAAACTTAAACACGTTCCCGATGAACTTGCAGGCCCTTCCTCTGGCCCTGTGGGCAGGACAGACGGGTCTTACACGACTTACGAGATTGACAAAACAGTTGACGGGTTGGTCAAAGAATACGTCGCCCTTTACGTCAATTACGATACAGGAACAGAGTCTGCACAATCTGTCCCGGATGATCAATACAGGTTGCTCGGTACGCCCTGCGAGAGTTTTGTTGCGGCAAGAGACGGGTTTGTGCACAGCCAGAAAGAGAGACTCAGAGGGGCTGCGCTGGCGCTTCAGCAATTACCGAGTTCAGATCAATCCCGGAGAAAAGACAGCCTCGAGGGTGATTTGATCATGCTTCGGGAAGATATCAGCAGACACGAAGGGGTTGCCTATTCCGGCCGACGTGGCGGGCATGGGTCTGTCAGCATTGATGACCCGGAGGGGCTTAAAATCCTTAAGGCCCAAGAGGCAAAGATACTCAAAGCACTGTCTCAGATACAAAGGAGCAGAACAGAACAAATTGCCGCACGATTTGCTGTAGCGGATCAGGCATTGAGCACCAAAGGCTCAATCACCTCTCCATCGCTTGTCTGCAATGAACCGGCGAAGGGGCAAGCGCCCGATACGATACTCGATCCCTCGCGTCACATGTACGTCAGTGAGCGCACTGTTCCATACAACTCCATACGTATCCGGGACAGGGCAGAAACCGCGGTTCACACCAGCGAAGACAATCTTGCAAATTTTTCATTTATCCTTGCCTTGCCACAGCCCGATGGCAGGGTCTTTGTGGGTCGCAATAGCGCAGAACCAAATCCCGATGCCCCTCATGGCGAGCCGGTTCGCGTACTCTACCCTGTGGATATGGGTGGAAAAGATTTTCCCTCCCTCCTCGGTTCGCTGAGAAGCCATGGCTTTGGAGAGTTCTTAAAAGCATCCGGTATGTATACCAGTGTTTACAGGTCTCTGGACGCCTTTATGAAAAAAGGCCCTGGTGCGGCATACATGAAGCAGGGTTTTTCGTACGACAATGAAACGGGAGAAGTTTCTTAGAAATCTGGTTACTCGGAGGCCTCGGCAGAAGGATCTGGCAGGTACTGTGCCAATAGACACGTCATCTCAAACTCACCGCCAACCTGAACGTATGAACCGCCAAGCAGTGTTTGCGCCGCCTTGCAGGCGTCTTTAAATAATGGTTTAAATTTTGTGTAGTCCCTGGTCTCTGTGTCGGCCTGCTGTGCCTGATAATAGGCAACATGCGCCGGATGGGCAAAACGACGCACTACATCAAGAAAATAATCTTCATGATGGCGATACGCAACAATCTTGCCCTGGTTTTCCTGCCACAGTGCTGCAAAAACCTGTGACAGAGAAAAAGTTTCGAGTGGCGCATCTGCGTTATAGAAAATATCCCCCGGATCAACCCTATTGGGGATACTCCCTCGGTCCAGAACACCAACACCGAGTTTCTCAAGTGTGTCCTCTGAGCAAAAGTCATCAAGTTGCTCAATGGGTACACGCGGCGGCCTAACCCTTGAAAGTGGTGGTTGGTCTGTCATAATAAATCGTTCCCTGATATAAACGCTGCCCCTTGAGAGGACTATCGCCCGTTTGAGAACAAAGTTGCGTGTTATTCAGTTGATTTTTTCTGCAACCGAAAACATTTTATTCGTCATCGCGAGCCCGTCAGGGCGCGGCGATCCAGCCTATGCAATGACTGGATTGCGGTGTCATTTCATTCTTCGCAATGACACCCAACGTTTTGAAATATTTGAAAATAAAAAAGTATGACGGTGCCGTTTTCTTCTTTTTATTCCTTTACTTCATTTAATGCACTTAATAGTTCTTCTGCACGATGGGTTTTGGGTTGTTGATTTAAACACCAAAAAATAAGGGCCTTATGAAAAAACTTTCAATTTTTTTAGTGCTGTCTTTCCTTGTTGCCTGTTTTGGTTCGGGGGGCGGGGGTGGTTCGGACAATGCCAATACCACCTCTTACGGTGATGATCTTAATACGTCCTACATGGTAGAAGATATCACCTGCACTGGCACCGTGACTGGTGGAACCTTTTCTGCCGGTAGTTTTTCGGTGGTCGTGGCTGATAATGCAATGACGGCCTGCACTAACGCGACAAGTCCTGCGGCGGATACAGAGGCAGAACTGCCCACAGGACTCGATGTGGATTCTGATTTGGGTGAACAAAACGTGACGACGGGTGCTGTGGCCTATTCGTTTGAACTTGGCGAACGCGACTTTGAGACTGACAACGAAAACGACGTTACGGTGACGGTACCGTTTGACATCTCGCTGGTGCCTCTTGCAGACCGCACGAGTCTCAAGGTTTTTATCAGAATTCTCAATCTGTAAGACAACTCACTTGTTGATGTGATTGGTGATGTGGATGCAACCTCCGGCACAGTGACGGCTCATCTTATGGGCCTGCCTCCTTCCATGAGTGTGGCGGTTGTTTACAATCCCAACATGGCGGCAACACTCTCAACAGACACCGCGGATGTGACAGCATCAGCTTCCCTGAGCGCCACAAAAGGACTTTATGCCACATTGCGCACATGGGGGGCCGCAAAGTATTGTGTGCTCTACAATGCGCAGGATAGTCTTGTCACTGATGCTTATAATGAGTACAAAAATTCCAATCCGACTGCGACGATTGATGCAATGCTTGATGATACTGTTGTGGCAGGCGCCATTGCCGCGCAGAATGCCTACGTGGCGGCGGGTTTTAGACAGGCGGCCCTGATTATCAAATCGGAGGACAAGTACCCCTGCGGCGGCACGACACCGCGGTTTTTTATTCATTATGCAAGGGCCGGTTCTTCCTTTAATCCAACAACCGCGAGTTTTTTTGGGACATATCTCCCAGTCATTGGCTCAGATGGAAATTATTATGGAAGCCTTTATATAAGCCCCAACCGGCAGAACCTGACCACTGCGGATACGCTGGGGCCTGTTGAGGCAAGCGTTGCCCATGAAATGTTTCATGCCATACAATTTGGTTATGACATCATCACATGGAGTATAACGGCTCAGGGGCATATCGAAGGTGCGGCATCAACCTATGGCCGTTCTATTGCGCTTTCGGATGTTGCGTCCCCTGTTGATCCTGTGGCGCGGCCGGGGAGTGATCAGATTTTTAAACTGTCCAATTTTTTAACGCAGAATTCTGCCGATCTCAATACAAGGGTGGACAGTATTGCGTATTCTAATCAGGACTTTTTTGCATTCGTCGGTCGCGCGTACGCAGGCGGCGACCTTGCTTATCTTGAGGACCTTTTTCAACAAATCAGTGATGATATTGATGCGGCGGCTGGTTTATTACCGACAATGTTTTACCAGCCTACGCGTGTTCTCCTCTTTACCGCGATGGACACGGTTTTTCAGTCAACCTTTAACGGTGGTGAGTCGCTTGCAGAGATCTATATCGACTTTGTAAAACAGCGTGCCATGGAGCACGATGCTGATTCGCAGTTGCACTCGGGAGAACCCACGACCTCGGGGACGTTTAACTCGGACTTGTTTGATGCGCAGGCAACAAATGGCGGCGTGGGAATGGTTGATGTTTCCATTGATCCTTTAAGTGTTTCGGGTCAGTCGTTTACGTTTGGTTCTGTGGCCCCGTTTGCGGCGCGGGCTGTTGTGATTACCCCATCACAATCCGTTGGGACTGGAGGGACGGGGGCCACACTCACGGTGACTGTCAGTGGTGCGGATGATGGAGCCGTTTATGTCGATGGTGTTTATCAGGATCTCTCCGCATCCAATGTCTTTACAGATTTTGGCGCCAGTGCCGCAGACAAGATCGTGATCCTGTTGGCCAGAACCGAGATCACGGATTCACTCGCTGATATTGATGTGACTGTCTCGGGGACAAACGGGACACAGGGTGAGACAGGGGGATACGTCAGCACATTTGAGATTGACTCGTGGTCTGTGACGGGCGTGGACCAATTAGACCCCGGTTCTGTGGTGCTTGTGCCCGATGTTGCCGAGGCGGGGATTCTCCAGCCACTTATTTTTTCAGCATCATCTACCGACCCTATGCTTTACAGCAGTCCCTACATCACAATCCAGTTCAGGTACCAAAACATATCTGGCCCTGGGACCTATAACAACGGCACGGATGATGATTCTGATGTTTATATTCTCTATGGTGATATTTCCAATGCGATTGGTTATGATGCTGTGAGCGGGACAACAACGTTTACAGCTTTTGGAACCGAGATGGGAGATCATATCACGGGCTCACTCATGGCGGATCTTGCCGATACAAGCGATTCAGAAAACCCCGTTTCAAAGGGGAGTTTTAGTGCAACATTTGATCTGGTGGTGGGGTCGTTTAATGACCTCTAAATATGATCTTCGGGGTGTTCCAGGATACCCATAAATGTTTTGACCATCTTTGAACCAATCAGACCGTCTATAAATCTGTGGTCAAAGGTGATGGTGATCCCTGCAATGGGTCGAATCTTGATCTCGTCGCCAACGACCCTTGGTTTATTTTCTACCTGTCCCAGACACATCAGCAGGGGGCATCTGCTTGGAGGGACCAAGGGGGGAAATCCGGGCGGTGTGTGCAGAGAACCAACGCTTGTCAGCATGGCAGAACCAAAGGGATCAGGTACAAGCCCCAGACCCGGCTTGTTGATGCCCAGATTATAAACAGCAAATTCATGGATTTTTACAAGGGGCCGCAGCAGCCAGACAGGGAGCAGGGCGGCGAGACGGAATGTTTTTTGAAAACGCGGGTCCTTTTGTGCGCGAATTTGTTCCGCCTGCAGGGCGAGCTCCTGGTAAATATCTTTGAGTGATTTTGTGTCGGCGTGACAGATCTTTGCGCCCGACAGGGATTCGTATTGCTCATCTTTTTTGTCTTCGATGGCGACCTGCAAAAAAATATCAACAGAGTCCCGTTTGTAGATGTTGCCCCATTTAATGATGCCGTTCAATGCGGGATATTTTGCGATTGTGAGCGCGATGGCCTTGGTTGTTAAATGGGTGAGATTTATTTTTGTATTGTTTTTTTTGTTGTAGTTTTCGATGAAGACAAGGGCCTGGGTGACGTCAAACTCGTACCAGGCATAGACCGTAGGGTCAGAGGGTTTTTTCCATGTGACAAGCGACAACTTTCGCCACGGGCTTGTTTTTTTTAATTTTGTAAATGACATGTGATCAGCCCTGAGCCCTTTGTGCCCACCATCAATTACGAACCACCACAAACGATCTCCCCTGCATTTCCCACCAATTACGAATTACGAACTACCACAAACCATTTTCCCTCTTGTGACTGTCACAACGGTCTTGATACCACCGCGCACATAAAAATCGCCGACAACCATTATGTATGCGGGTTTAAGAACCCTGCAGAGGTCTTCGCAGATTTGATTGGTTACTTTTTCGTGAAAATTTCCTTCGTTGCGAAAAGACCAGAGATAGAGTTTTAATGATTTGAGTTCGACGCATTTAAGGCGCGGGAAGTAGGTGATTTTGATCGTTGCAAAGTCCGGCTGACCCGTCATTGGGCAGAGACAGGTAAACTCGGGACAGGTAAAGTCGATAAGGTAAGGTTTATTACCAGGGTTGGGGAATGTTTGGAGTTTTTGGTGATTTTTTTTTTGTTTTATTTTCACTCTCTGGTTGTTTAACGACTTTGGTTTTCAACTGCAACGATTAAGTGCAACTCAAAAATACTTGTTTTTGGAGGGGCCTTTGTCTTATTGACGCGCACCATGGCATTGATTGTTCAAAAATATGGCGGCACCTCTGTTGGCGACATCCAGCGCATTAAAAATGTGGCTCAGAGGGTGATCGATTCCAGAAAACAGGGGCATGATGTCATCGTTGTGGTCTCGGCCATGTCCGGAGAAACCAACCGTCTCATAGCCCTCGCACAACAGGTCACAAGCGATTGTTCGGGACCTGAGGTTGATCTCTTGTTGGCGACGGGAGAGCAGGTCACAGTGTCGCTGCTGGGTCTTGCCTTGCAGGAAATGGGGCAGCCGTCGCATTCTTATCTGGGATCCCAGGTTAAAATTGTTACCGATAAGGCCTTTTCCAAGGCTCTGATTCAAAGCATTGATGCCCGCAAAATTCACATGGCCCTTGCCGAGGGTTGTGTGGGGGTGATTGCCGGTTTTCAGGGCGTGACCTGCGAGGGTGAAATCACGACCCTTGGGCGCGGCGGTTCCGATACTTCTGCTGTAGCCATCGCAGCGGCTGTCAAGGCCGATCTTTGTGAAATCTATACAGACGTTGATGGCGTCTACACGGCGGACCCGCGCATTTGTCCCAACGCGCGCAAACTTGATAAAATCTCGCACGAAGAAATGCTTGAACTTGCCTCTCTCGGCAGCAAGGTTTTGCAGATCAGATCGGTTGAACTTGCGGCAAATCATCAAGTCAATCTCATGGTCCGTTCGTCATTTAACAACAACGCAGGGACACTGCTGACAAGTGAGGAATCCACAATGGAAAAAATAGTTGTTTCGGGGGTTGCCCTCGATGAGTCAGAGGCCAAGCTCGCTATTCGTGACGTGCCGGACCAGCCCGGAATCTGCATGCAGGTCTTTGGTGCGATTGCCGAGGCTAATATTAATGTCGACATGATCATTCAAAATACTGGTGCCGATGGTCGGGCCGACTTAAGCTTCACGGTCCCAGCGTTAGAACTTGCCAAGGCAAAAAAAATTGTAATGGGCCTTAAAGACAAGCTTGGTTTTACCACGATCGATGCTGACGAAGATATCGCCAAGGTTTCTATTGTTGGTGTGGGGATGAGATCACACGCAGGTGTCGCCGCAAAGGCCTTTGCTTTACTTGCGCAAAACAAAATCAACATCGACATGATTTCCACTTCGGAGATCAAAATTTCTGTCGTTGTCAGAAAGGGCGAAGGCAAAAAGGCCGTCGCCATTCTGCACGACGGATTTGAGCTTTACGCTACGTAATGTCTGTTGGGATCGTCCCTGTTTCTTTGGTCGTTTGAAAATTTTGCCATTCGATTTCCCCCAAAAACCATCGTCACATAATCAAAGGATAAAAAAGTTTTTATGCGATAATCCCTTTGACTATATGGCAAAAATAGTGTAGTCATTTCAAAAAACTATGTCTTTTCTGACGTTATATCCACGACATTTTATCACGACTTAAATGATCTTATTTGAGTGTTTGGGCCTTTATGCCACACGTGTAAAGGCTTGGGTGGTTTTTGATTATATCAAGGGGGATAATCCATGAATATCAGACTGTTTATCAAAATTGTTGTTTTAACATTGGTGTTTCTCATTTCGTCTCATCTTTCCTTTGCCGCGTACCAATCGCGTTTTGATGCCATCAATTTCGATCCGGCAATAGGTGGTGGCAATTATTTTAGTGTTTATGATTCCAGAACACTCAAGGCGTGGCAGGGGCGCATGGGTTTTAGTTTTGATTATGCCAACAAGCCCCTTGAGTTTAGATCCACGGGGGCGGTTGCGGGCAGGCAGTCTGTGCTTGACCACACATTTATTCTCAATGCCCACGGGGCACTGGGTTTTACCGATTGGTTTAATGTGGGAATCAATATTCCCTTTGTTGTTTATGCTGCTTATTTTACAGACAACGCGGCGGCTTTACCCGATAAAGGGTTTAGCATGGGCGATATGGTTCTCATGTCAAAGATCAGACTCATCAACATCGACAAGACGCGTATTGGTTTAAGCCTGATTCCTTTTTTGACCTTTCCGACTGGTGATGTCGTGCGTTACGCTGGCAGTGGGCATGTGACGGGCGGGTTAAGACTCGTTGTAGATGCACAACTGCATGAGCGTTTTGAAATGTCTTTGAACATGGCAGGCATCATGCGTGACGATGTAACCAGAAATTACGTCTTTACCGGCGGAGCAACGTCATCGGTGAGGGTTGATGACATCTTTTCGTATGGTTTTGGAATGAATTACAAGGTTTCAAAACACTTCGAAATTATTTCAGAGGTCTTTGGGGCTACTGTCATGCGCGATTTTTTTGCCACACGCAATGTGACCTCACTCGAAGCTGATGCAGGGGTGCGCTGGAATATAGGCCAATCGGGCTTTTCCCTCGATGCCGGCGGTGGTGCTGGTCTTATCGAGGGTGTTGGGACTCCCAAATTCAGGGGGCTTTTGGGTGTGACATGGACATCGCCTGGCACACCAAAAGAAGTGGTCATTCCTCCCGATCCCCGCATCAAAGACAACAAGATTGTGCTTTGGGGAAAAATATTTTTTGACACGGCAAAAGACGAGGTCAAGACAATCTCGTTTCCTGTTCTTGATGATGTGGTTGATGTTCTTAACACCCATCCTGAGATCACGCAGGTGGAGGTTCAGGGACACACGGATGCACGAAGCAACGATGATTACAATCTGGGTTTGTCACAGAGACGGGCCGATGCAGCAAAGCAATATCTTATCAGCAAGGGCATCAGCTCTGGCCGTCTTATATCAAGAGGGTATGGCGAATCTCAGCCGATTGCTTCTAACGATACCGTCGAGGGGATGAGTCAAAACAGGCGCGTTGAGTTTGTGATCATGCAGAACGCGGGGGGCTTTATAACCCCGGTCGTCCCACCGGTATCAGTTGATAATGCTGCGGGGACTCAATACGAACCGGTGCCTGTTAAAAAGAAGAAGGTTGCAAAAACAAAAGTCAAGACCAGTGACAGTCAGAAACTCCCTGTGGATGCAGAAATGGAGGCCGAGGAGACGGTAGATGCAGCCACACAGCCCGCGGTCAAACCCGCAACAGAGGTCAAACCCGCAACAGAGGTAAAGCCTGCGACAGAAGTAAAGCCTGCAACAGAGGTAAAGCCTGCAACAGAAGTGAAACCTGCAACAGAAGTGAAACCTGCAACAGAAGTGAAACCTGCAACAGAGGTGAAACCTGCAGAAGAGGTGAAGCCGGCGACAGAGACAAAGCCGCAGTCAAAAATAGAAGACAAAAATATGTTAACACCCAGTCCCAAGGCAGATGGGGCAAACTTAACCGCGCAGAAGGATGCAGAGGGAAACTATCTGCCCAATTATTCGAGTAAATAAAAATTTGGATCCTTTATTAAAATTTGCAAGTCATACATGTCCCCCAAAAAGGGTTGTGGTCGCCATGTCCGGCGGTGTTGACAGTTCGGTTGCCGCTGTTTTGCTAAAAGAAAAGGGCTTTGATGTTATTGGTGTCAATCTCAAACTTTGGGATTCAGGCCGTTTGGGCGATGAGGAGGCAGACGCGCGTGGTGTTTGCAAAAGCATCAACACGCCATTTCATGTTTTTGACTTAAGAGAAGACTTTAAAAAAAAAGTGGTTGAGCCTTTTGTAAACGAATACGGCAGGGGCAGGACACCTAATCCCTGTGTGGTTTGCAACAGACAGATCAAGTTTGGTCTCTTACTCGAAGAGGCGAAAAGGCTCGGGGCGGATTATCTTGCCACAGGTCATTATGTCAGGATCATGGTTGACAATCACGGCGATCCCCATCTTCTTAAGGGCAGGGATGACGAGAAGGATCAATCCTATGTGCTGGGACACCTTACGGGGGACGTGCTGAAAAAAGTAATATTTCCCGTTGGGGAGTATACAAAAAGTGAAATCAGGGGGATTGCAGAAAGACATCATTTGCCGGTTTCTCAAAAACGGGAGTCCATGGATATCTGTTTTATACCCGATCATGATCACGCAGGATTTATTGCAAGACATTTTCCCCAGAAAAAATTTGGTGAAGGTTTTTTTGTTGATCAGGACAACCGTGTTCTTGGAAAACACCAGGGTGTTGACAGGTACACCATCGGACAGCGCAAAAAACTTGGCATCAGTTCTGTCCAGCGCTTGTATGTTGCTGCCTTAAGACCCGAAACCAACGAAGTTGTGCTTGCTGCCGAGGAGTGTCTGTACGATAAAGGGGTTATTGGAGAAGACTTTCATTTTCTGTATGCACCAAAAACAAGTGAGTGTGGCGTTAAACTGAGATATCAAAAGAATGAAATTCCCGCGATGATATCGGGGTATGATGAAAAAAAGGCAGAGATCACCCTTTTTTTTAGAGAGAAGGCAAGGGCTGTAACGCCGGGTCAGGCCCTTGTGCTTTACGATGGCGATGAAGTTATAGGCGGAGGTTGGATAAGGCAGGCTGTCAAATAACGGCCAGTGCCTGTCATGGTTGTTTATGATTTTGTGAGTACATTCAATTGTTACAACCATAAGTAATTTCTAACTTTTGCCAAGCACTGCTGTACTTGGCAAAAGTTGAATTACTATATGGTTGTTTATGATTTTGTGAGTACATTCAATTGTTACAACCATAAGTAATTTCTAACTTTTGCCAAGCACTGCTGTACTTGGCAAAAGTTGAATTACTATATGGTTGTTTATGATTTTGTTAATACATTCAATTGTTACAACCATAAGTCATTTCCAACTTTTGCCAAGCACTGCTGTACTTGGCAAAAGTTGAATGACTATATGGTAAATGACAAACAGTGATTTGACCTGTTTTATGTTTGTCTCTTGTTTGGGATTTGCTGGCATTTGTCAGGCTCGTGTTGAAAAACGCGGTCTTGACAGGTTGACAACAGGGTCTTGACAAGAGTGAAACTTAAGATTGGTCAAATAATGGTCCACATATGCTCATCAGAATGAGAAAAATTTTTAGAAAGAAACCATTTCCCAAAGAGGAGATTGAACTGCTGTCAGATCTCGAAAAGAGGCTTAAATACTGCTTTAAGAATCTGTTTTTGCTCAAGCAGGCCTTGTCGCACAAGTCTTACATCAACGAAAACAGGTTCGATACACTGGAACATTACGAACGGCTCGAATTTTTAGGCGATGCGGTTCTTGAGCTAGGTATCAGTGATCTTCTGATGCTTCATTTTCCCACTTCCAGAGAGGGCGATATGTCAAAGCTCAGGGCCTCTATTGTCAACGAGACGGCCCTTTCCGAGGTTGCGAGGACCCTTGACTTAGGGCGGTACATCTTTCTGGGCAAGGGAGAGGAACAGTGCGAGGGGCGGGAAAAAAACTCTCTTTTAGCCGACGCCCTCGAAGCGGTTTTGGGTGCTGTTTATCAGGACAGTGATTTCAACACGATCTTTAAGATCATCAAGAGGCTGTTCATGCCCGTGATAGAGCTTGCCACCAAGGAGGACATCAACAGGGACTACAAGACCAAACTTCAGGAAGAGGTGCAAAATCTCTACAAGGTGGCGCCGCAGTACCGTCTGGTCAAAGAAGAAGGTCCAGACCACGACAAGACATTTGAGGTTCATCTTTTTATTTCGGGAAAAAAGGCAGGGCAGGGGCAGGGCAAATCAAAAAAACAGGCCGAACAAAACGCCGCGCAGGATTCGCTGGAGCATCTTGCGGAGTTTACGGTTTAAAGCTGGCACATGGGCGCGTGAGGAAATACAGGGTTTTCGGCCCCGTCGTTAGTAACTTGCAACCGTCGTTTTTGCAATGACACAAAAAACCGCTACCATCGCACTGATCGGCATCCCCAATGCCGGAAAGTCTACCCTGATGAACGCCCTGATCAAGGCCAAAGTAGCGGCTGTCCATCGCAAACCGCAGATGACTCGCAAGAACCAGATCGGCATCATTACCGATGGCACCACGCAGCTTGTTTTTGTGGACACACCGGGTCTTCATCAGAACACAAAGGTCCTAAACCAAATCATGCAGAGGGAGCTTTACAGGGTGATTGACGAGTCTGATGTGATTGCGATTCTTGTCGAGGTCCACACCCCTGTTCCTGTTGAGATCGAGGCGGTCATTCAATCAGTCAAAAAGAAAAAAAAGGAGTGGGCGCTGATCATCAACAAAATGGATATGCCTCCCCACCGTCATGTCTTGAACAAAGAAGATCTGCAGCAAAAGTATCAAGCGTCTGTGCTGGCTGTTTCGGCACTCAAGGAAGACGGTCTTGCTGCGCTGCTTGATTACTTAAAGGGTCAGGCCAGGGAACACCCCTTTTGTTATGACCCCGACGACCTGACCACCGCAACGTGCAGAGAGATAGCCGCAGAATGTCTTAGAGAAAAAATGATGGAGTATCTGCACAAAGAGATCCCCTACGAGTCCACTGTTTACATCGAAGCCTACAAAGAAGGGCCACAGAAGATAAAAATTGACGCGGTGATTGTTGTAAACAAGAAATCCCAGAAGGGCATTGTGCTCGGCGAGAACGGCGTGAACATCCGCAGAATTCGCAAGGCAGCGGAGCTCGAATTTGCAAAGGTGGTTGGTGTCAAGGTGGTTTTTAAACTCTTTGTAAAAGTTGACGATGGGTGGGTGAGTCACGAGCAGAAGATCAGGGAGTATTTTTAAAGGGTTCTGTTGAACCTGACCCCCGATTTGTGAATCCAAGGGTATCAGGTAGATCGCCACGTGGGCGCACAGCGTTAGACATGACCCCGTCATGTCCACCGCAACGCACCGCTCGCGATGACGAAGCTGTCATTGCGAGGAGCGTTAGCGACGCTGCAATCTCTTTGCTCCAGATGACGATGCCAGTTCTTTCAGCAAAGACTTATGACGTCATGTGTATTAAGTTAAAATGGCGCCAGACGGCTTTTCTGATGAGCATTTTTTTGATAGAACACTCTCTTTTATTGGGGAGACTGAGCGATCCACTCTCGATCTGGTTTTGGTAAGGGCAAGTGCCCCCACATATTCCAAAGTAGTTGCATTTATACAGGCAATCATTTGAAAAATAATGATTGAGAGATCTCCATTTTTTCCAAAGGTGGCCACGTTTGACAAGTCTGGCGGGATTAAGAGTTTCTTTTTGGTTATTATCATTTGCTAAACGATGACATGGACCGACCTGCCCATCGGGAAATAGGACGATCTGCGAGTAGGTTGCGGCGCAGCTGTTATGCAAAAACCGCGGGTGAAAAAAAGAATTCCAGCGGGGATAAAATACCTTGTCCACGAGTCCCCAACTCGAGAGTTTATCGAAGGCATCTTCCAAACTCGTCACTATGTATTTTGTTGTATTGGCGCGTGATTTTGAAGAATAAAAAGGGACCGCAAGGTTGTATTGAAATCTGGCGATTTTAAAATTACTGTTGATCCATCGAATCTCTTTTGCCAGATGATCGGCGTTATGGGGGCCTATAACAATGCCTATTTGAGGTGTGATGCCGTGTTTGTTAAGCAGTTTGATTCCATCGAGCGTTTTTTCTGCAGCACTGTTATTATCTCTGCATAATCTCATCATGTCATTCAGATGGGGTCTTCCATCGAGGGAGACAGTAACAGAAAAATTATATTTTTTTAAAAGACAAATCCATTTTTTGTCTACAAGACTGGCGTTGGTAGTGATGAAGTAAGAAAAAGAGAACGAGCGCCATCGCTTGTCTGCGTTTTTTTTCGAGATATAATCGAGTGTTTTGAAAATGAGTTCGTAATGGAGAAGCGGCTCTCCACCTTGAAATTTGATTTGTTTATGAATGCCGTGTGAGGCATCAAGATTTTTGAAGAACCAATCTATTCCCCGTTTTGCATTTTCCCAGGACAGGATCTCGTTTGCCAGATGGTTTGTCTTGGTTCTTTTGAAATGGTAGCAGTATCTGCATCGATAATTGCAATTCAATCCGGGGAGAATTTTGAGTTGGCTTGCAACATGCTCTTTGGTCATGTTTTTTCTGTACACACGAAGAAATGCGTCTTCCTTTTTTTTGTGGGGTATGAGAAAGTTTTTCTTGAAGAGGTCGTGCAACATGCTCCAGAATGTTTCATGATGAGTGTGTTGCTGGTTTTTGGATCTGGTGGAAAACTTTTTTGAAAAAGTTGCATGTAACTGATGGAGAGATTTGAAATTATGGGGGGTCTCGAGTTTTTTAAGGAGTATAGTCATGTCCTCATGAAAATAACAGACGGCCAGGTTGTAAGGATTAAAGAGGGCGTTCCACGGGCTGTTATTAAAGAGTTCTCTTCTTTTGATTAGTTTGAATTTTTTTCTGCCGAATTGAACCTGAAGAGCGCGTCGCAGGAGATTGATCTCAAGAGGATTATTTCCGGGTACTCTGCTTTTTGATTTTTTCATGTAAAGATTTGGAAAGACGCATCTTTTACGATCTTTGTTTGATCTTTATCTTTTGTTTTTCTATTTATACTATTTAGTGTCTGTCGGGAAACCCTCGATTTGAACAACAAAAGAGGATCGTCATCGCGAGCGAAGCGTGGCGATCTCCCGGATATCAATTGGTTACGGGAGATTGCTTCGTCGCTAACGCTCCTCGCAATGACGTAAACAGGGCATTTCCCGACAGGCACTATTTATACGCAAGCTTCTCATGTTATGCAAGCAACTCAATTGGTCATATCAGGGGATTTTTTTTAGTCGCGGGTGTTGCTGATATTATTACACGATGTCGAAATATATTCTGTTAATTAATCCCAGCGCTGTCTCCTACGATGTCATTTCGCTTGGCTATATCTGTGCTTGTCTGCGTCAGAATGGTTTTGATTCGGATGTTCTGGACATGTCAAACAGGGTTTCTCCGCAAATGTTGGAGACGATTGTGTCAAGGAAAAATCCCTTTCTGATTGGAATCGCCACCTATCAATCAACAATGACTGATGTATTGGTTTTGGCAGCATATATTAAGGAAAGGTGCGGGGCAAAGATCATCCTTGGTGGGCCACAAATACCGGGCATGCCTGACGGGGGGCTCGCCGAAATGAAGGACGTCGATTTTTTATGCAGGGGCGAGGGTGAGGCCGTCACGCTTGATCTGGCAATGGCCCTTGACCAAAACAGAGATTTAAGTGGCGTTGCTGGCATCAGTTACAGGCTGCCAACCGGAAAAATCAAGACCAATGGCAACAAACCCCTTGTTGGGGAGCTTGACGATTACCCGTCGCCTTATCTAACAGGCGTTCTTCGTCCAAGGTGCGATCAGATTCCTTTTTTATCGACATCAAGGGGATGTCCCTACTCCTGTACTTTTTGCGTGACGCCCTTTATGAGTCGCCATACCATTCGCTTTCATTCCCCGGCACGTGTTTTTGATGAGATTCAGTACCTTTATCGGCTGGGCAAAAAAGACTTCTGGATTGTGGATCCGGTCTTTTTAGCCGGCAAAAAACAGGCAAAAGAGATTTTTAGGATGATTATAAGGTCTGGTTTTAAAGTTGGACTGAATTTTGAAACGCGTGCTAACCTGATTGATGATGAGATAATTGAACTCATGAAATGGGTTGGTGTTCATTACATTATGTTGGGTATGGAATCTTCAAATCAGAAAACACTCGATATGATGAACAAGAGACAGAAGGCCTCGGATTTTGCAAAAACAGCATTTAAACTTAAGAAAAACGGATTTAAGGTTGAGTTACTGCATTTGATCGGCGCCCCAGGAGATGATTATAACTCGATCATTAGTAATTTTGATTTTGTTCGTCGGTTTGGTAATTTATTCACAGGTTACAGCACCGGTAACAGATACCAACTCTATTTTGGCTCAGATATGAGCATCAGAAGGGAAAAACGAGAAATTGTACTCAATCCCTCTTCTGGTCATCGTACTAAATCTTCCAGTCATCCGGCCTATCTATCCTGCGGCACCAATTTTCGTCTCAAGACTTTAAGTGATCATCAAAGAAAAATGATCATGCTGAGAAGGTCCTCAGAAATGAGGCTCGCAAAAATCATTCGGATGTTTGAGATGATGAAGAAGCAGGGGTTCTCAGAAAGTGAAGTTGTCAGACTGCCCTTTGAGAAAATAGAGGCACTTTCTGGGGTGTGCAGGCAGGGCAGAGCGGCAAAAGAAGTATTGGATTCTTATGATGTGCTTTTTATATATCATCTGATAAAAGAAAAGGTGCAAGAGAAGCTCTCTGGCAGCACTTTTCAAAGTGTTTTGTCCCGCTTGAATTATGAGTGCCGGATAAACCTACTGGACGGCAAAGACTGTCTGTTGTTAAATAGGCAATTAGTCGCGGAACTAAATGAGTATTTTAGAAAACATCCTCTGTACAGGTGTTGGGTGCGGTTCAATATCAATCTGTCATGCTGGGACAAACAGCGCGGCGCAGTGATCAGCGGACTCAAACAGTTTATCATGGAGAGGGAATCTCAAACTCAAAACCCGCTGACACGGATAACAGCCCTTCTGGATGTCACAGACTGCACGCGGCAGTTATTGCACAACACGACACATAGGGTTGAAGAAGATCTGCGGGCACTTGGTATTCAAGCCCATCCATTTTTCAGGTTTGACAACAAAGATTCAATACCCGTGTTTAAAAACATGATGGCATCCCTGTCAAAAAACAGCGGGTATAAACATCTTGTCTTTGTAGGTATTGCCGACGTGATTCGTATCAGGGGTCTTTTACATCTGTATCAGACATCGACAGACGGTTTGTGCTATCCCCCCTTGATGATGCTTGATGATGACTGGTTGTTTATTCACAAGAAAGGACGGACGGGGCAACGCGCATTCAAATTTCGTTATAGTGACAGGAGAAGAACTGTCAACGCAACAGCTTTCGATGTTGTGTGACAGAAAGGGATTGCTGTTTTGGAGCTTACAAGGGAAAAATCACTTGCTATTGATCCGCTTACGGCTGTTGGCCGTAGCGGCAAAACGACTTTTTGCGTTAGGGGGGATGTGTTTGTTTGCCTGCAGGGCGAAGATGATAAAATGATCAGGGCGGTCCAAAACGGCAGGGTTAAACTGGGACAGGAATCGGGGACGTACCGGGTAAATGGCCGCAAGCGCGAAAAAAAATCCGGTCTGCTTGATCTGCTTATCCAAGCAGGTATTGTGAAGAGCATACCGGTCAGGGGGTGCTGCAAATGATGAGTTCCTTCTCGTACATGTGTTTTAATGTTTTGTATACGTGAGATTCGCTTGTTGATTTTTTCCCGGGGATCTCCGGCGGAAACTTTTTCTGCAGCTTCGTCATTAAGCAGGGTGCTGTTTTAACATGTTTGAGGTACAGCGGCACGAGGGGATTGCTTGTGGTGTATGCGAGCTTGCTTCCGGCGTTGTATATCTCGAGATGCGGTTCTGCGGGCCGGTACAGGCGACCATGAGTGCTTGGCTGAAGACGAAAATACTTTATAATCAGTGAAGTGTGCGGATTTTCATGGATCAGGGTTGACGACTTGAATAATCTGTCAAAGACCCCAATTTTTTTTCTGGACCATCTGGCTTCAATAGATGCCTGAAGGGCTTCGTAGCGGTTCATGATATCTTTTGTTTCTTCCTGGCTCATTCCCGCAGGGTCGATATAAGCCAGACATTTTATGATACCAGAAAGGCCCGTTTCGTTTTTACCTGTCGTTCTGAGCCCGTATTTTTCAGGGTTTTGCCCCATGGCGGAAATCTCAAAAAGGCGATATTTCATTTTATAAAGCCTGCATATCTGGTTTTGGGGTATTCCGTTATTAGCCCTCTCAAGATAGTCTCTGATTAATCTGTATTGTTCCAGGGCCGACTTATAGGATGTTCCCGGGGCATCGACAATTTGATAGATATTGAATTCAATTTTGGACCTGATCATTTGATCAAGAAATTTTTTGGCCTCACGTGAGGTATACCCTTTATTAAGCAACGTGAGAACGTGATCATCGAGAGATTCAAGGCCTATCCTCATCACACGACATCCTGATCTTCTCATCAACTTCAACAGTGGAAGAGTAAACCTGTTATTGATCCTTAAATAGGATTGCCATTCTATTTTTATTTTCTGCCTGATCAGTTCTTTGGAGAATGATTCTGCAAACACGGGTTCGATGGTATCCAGCGAAAGGTAAAACTGATTTATTTTGAATGTCTTTTGGTAGTATTTAATATCTCGTATGATGTATTCGATCTTTCTGAATTGCAGCTTGTTGTATATTTTATTGTATGAACAGTAGGCACAGCGACCCCAGGGGCATTTGCGGCCGACAATGATGGATAATATTTTGACATTCCATTTTTTAATCGCCTTTTTTTCATACAAAGGTATGGGGAGGTTGTTTATATGATACGTCTCCCGTTTGTCGTTTTGAATAAATTTGCCCCCGGCCCTGTAATAGAAATTCGGGATCTTCGTAGTGAGATTGGCGTGGGTAATGTGTTGTCTTGCAATTTCGTTGATGGCGTCCTCCCCTGCACCCAGGACCATGCCGTTGATGTGGCTTGCGATGAAAACCCTCTTTCTTAAAGCAGTGTCTATGATGGGCAGGAATGAACCACCAAAGTAGATCGGTACATTTTTCCAATGATTTTTTCTGATCCATCTGGCAAGTATGATGGCTGGTTCAACCTGCAACTCAAGGGCAATGGACACGCCGACAAAGAGGGGGCGGGTGCATTTAATATTTGAAAAGAAAGATGTGAAGTAGGATGTCAGGAGTTTTACACCTTCATCGTTGTCTTTTAGTTTTGCAACCTGGGAACTTTTTATTTGCATGATGCTTTTTGGAAAAGCATGACCAAAAATTTCTCTTGCAATGACATGCCTGCCGTCGCTGCTTTTTTGCACAATGTCGTGCTGAGCTAGGAGGTTTTTGAGGTTTGTGTATTCGTAATATTGGCTTTTGGTAATACTTTTTTTCTGTTCCAGCCTCCTGATGTTTTGTGAGGCCATGTCTATTTTTCTGTTGTAATAATCAGAGTGAGTGAACCAGTCGACAATATCGTTATTCATGTCCAGTTGAATGCTGTCTGCGCCTTGTTGTTTAAGGACTGATGCGAGCACTGGGAGGGATGGATAAATGTGACCAAAACAGGCTGGCATGATGGGTGGGAATATTAAAACGGCTTGATTCATGATCTCCTATATTCACATGTGATGCAGTGATCTCATTGTCTTTTGAAACAGCAGTTTTGCGGGCAAAATACCATTAAAACCCGAGTTCCACGAGGCAGAATATCCGCTGATGTTTGAGAACATCACAACGCTGCCCGTTTTTAGTTTGTGGACATCGGTCAGAGGGATGGCAAACTCTCCGAGGCGGTCGCTTTCGTAACATGTGGGGCCGCAGAATACAACGCGAGCTGTTTTTTTGCCTTTGTTGATAGCCAGGGAGCAATAACGAGGCTGGCTCCACTTGAGATGACATGAGCCGGAAAGATTTAGGGTGACAATAATTTCTCGTTGCTTTTTTATGGACATCACTTGACCTGCCGCAAAACCGGCGTCCTTAAAAAAGTACTGTCCGGGTTCGAAATAAATCAGCGTTTGAGGATTGATCATGAGTCTTAGTTTGTACAGAAGGGTATCCAGATCCTGTCTGGCAAGATGGTGTAACCCGCCTCCGAGGTTTAGAATCTTCATTTTGATCTTGTGTGTTTTTGTGATCTCCAGGGCATACTCTGCCATTTTGAGATAGTCGTGGACTGTATTGATCTCAGATCCGTCAAAAGTACCCTTGTGAATGTGAAGGCCCAAAATTGATTGTTTCAGCGTTCCAAAATTTTTGATTTCATCTGGTAAAATGCCAAACCTGCTGTGTCTTGCCTGTTTGTTGTTTTTTTCCAGTGGCCTCGTACTCAATCTTAAGGCCAGACAGACGCGGCGGTTTTGTTTTATTATCATCAATCCCTGCGTTAGTGTTTCGATTGAGACAATCAGGTCGTTGAATTTTCTGGTCAGGTCGTTAAAACTGATTGAGTCGAGAATGGGGTTTGTAAACCAGATGGTCTTTTTATCGAGTACATCGGGAAGAATATTGTATTCGTTAAAATTGCTGACATCAAAACCATTAAGACGGTGATTCAATATCTGATAGACTGTTTTTGATCTTAAGGCCTTGGCCGCCATGAGGAATCTGCAGTTGTATTTATGAGTTAATGATTTTAACACATCGGCAGCACATGTGATTTTCTGTCTGTCAAAGAGCAGACAAGGCGAGGGATATTGCCTGATGCTGCTACCTGTTGATGTCAGAGTTTTCATAAAACACCGGGGCTTGTTTGTTGACCAAGTGGCGACAAAGCTTTGACTTTGACCACCGACGTGTGTAGAATAATGAGATAACAAAATAAAGGAATATTTATGGCAACAAGGATAGCAAAAAGCAAAAACAGGTTGCTTTCAACACAGGGAAAGGCGAAACAGACCGGCAAGGCACCTGTGGGAAAAGTGGGCAGTGCAGATAAGACCGGTAAGGGCAAGAGGATTTCAGAAATGGATGCCGATCGATTGAGACCAGGACTTCTCAATACCGATGGCGATACTGCGGATGACTGTGGTTGAACCGGTTGCCGGTTGTTGTGGCCAGGATATGTCCATTCAAGAAACGAAAGCCCTTGAGGGTTGGAACTATGGTCTGCAAGCGGCTCTCCATGAGACGCTTGTCTACGCAAAGAAAAATATTGCCTACTATTCCAAGACCCTTCCCCGCAGGATAGTCTGCGACGGTAATTGTCGCATCCTAAAAGAGATCCCCGTGATAAATAAAAAAGTGGTTGCAATGAATCACCGGGGGTTTTGTCGTTCGTATTTACCTCTTAATCTTGGTTATCTTTCGTCGGGGACAACTCTCGGAAAGGGTGCTTTTTTTGAGGTCAAGCACACAAAGGAAGAAGAATATGCAAAGAGCGTATTTTTAATGACTGGTGGAGATTGGTCTGCTGCTTGCGATTCAAGCAATTGGTGCGAGGAGAAGATACAGGCATTGCGGCGCCGTTATTATTCCAGGACAGACAAAGGCCCCCCCGTCAGAAGCCTGGTTATTGCCGATACTCATCAAGCTATTCCAAAGATCCCTCAGGGTGACCGGGTGGTTAAAATTGCCTGGCATCATCATCCCAATGTCATCAACAGGATTAGTTATCTGTTGCAGCTTCCCGCGGACCAAGGGCGGTTTGTTTATTTGAAAGGCCCCCCGGGTATTCTGATTAAAATGAGCTTGTTGCTGCAGGAGAGGGGGTTTGATTTTTCGAAATGTTCGATCAGGATGCTGGGTGTTTTTGGGTATTTGTCGGCACGGTGGCGCCGCTGGCTCGAAGCTCTCTGGAACAGACCCATTGTAGAAGTATTTACCATGTCTGAATTTCCAAGCTTTGCGAAGGAGTGTGTTGATGGTGGTCACTACCATTTTGATGAACTGCCGCTGATTACAGAGGTTTTGGACCCTTTGACAAACAAAAATATCTCGAGTGGCATTGGAGAATTTGTTTTTACATCTCTTTACCCTTTTACACAGGAACAGCCCTTTATCCGTTATGCAACGGGTGATCTGGTCAAGATTGTGCCCTGTCGTAGGGAGAAGACGCTTGGTTTTAGGTGGATGGGAAGAAAACACAACTCGGTGATCTGGAATCGAAAAAACGCACCAGAAGGCATTGTTGCCATGAGGGAGGTTAATGATATTCTTGACAACTATCCTGAGGTGCAGAGGTCTTCGGATGTTTTTGAAGACTTAAAGGTTTTTCCTCAAGGGACAGTGGGCTGGCCCCTTTTTAGAATGACCCTTGATGGATCAAAACAAAGATGCGTGTCTGTGATCATCCATGTCAGTTTGAATCATCTGCCCTGTTTGTATCCAGGGCTTGTTCGTGAGATTGGTACGGCTGTTAATAAGGGGCTCTGTTCCTGTAATCGTGATATCAAAAGGGCCCTGGGACAAAAGAAGTTGGATATTCAAACCAGGTTTTATGGTCCGGATGAAGATTTGGAGGGATTGAAGGCGTGGTATGAATGGGATGTTTTCTTGGGCAGCAAGATCAGTAAAGACAAAAAAAGGCCCAGAGCCAAGACATAATCTGGCCCTCGAGGGGCCAAAAACACAACACGGGGTGGTTGTGCAGCATATTTGGACGTTGTGACTCTTTTTTATGGAAACACCATGACCAACAATGGCGAAAACTGGTTCAATCGCTATACAGACTGGGAAACAAAGACAAAAAGGCTTTGTGAATTTGGCAGCAGGGTCAATCAAATTATTTCGCAGATATATGAAGCAAAAAAAGAAATTACATTGCTCAATGGCCAATGCAGCAGATCAGCAGAACTGGTGAGTCTGATGGAATATCGAAGAGTTTTCTGGAGTCAACATAAGGTGACTGAGGCGAAGGCTGTGTCTTGGTGCCGCTCATTTGAAAGTGCAGTTCAAAGCAGCATCAAAACAAAAGACCGACTGGGATTATTTAGAGAACTGGTTTGGGCGATTTATTCAACACTTCCCATCATACAAGCGGTTCGACACATCGAAAAAAACAGAGGGACAGGGATTGAGCTCGTCAGAATGTTTGAGAAGCTCGTTGACGAAAAAAAATTTTTTTTTTCGACCATGACAAGAACAGACTCAAATGCCATCTATCTGCACAGACACGATGAGAGTTCAGACGATTATATAAGAAAGTGGCATAAAAAAAAGTTTTTCCTGAGTTATCGAATCGACCGTGCCCTTGATACTCATTCGCGTTATGTACAGCTTGTTGAAGAGTGGAAGTGGCAGCCTACAGAACAGATCACACTTTGCGTGCCCATCAGTGTAGGGTGCCAGAACAGATGCAGGATGTGTAACGTTGGTACTTTTTTTGGGGGGAATCTGACGGCCGAGGAGATTATCAGGCTGATCAACATGAATTTTTCACCCAACAATGATGTTCCCATTGCATTTCAGGGACAGAATATCACCATATATTATCTTGGGGGCGGGGATGCCTGTCTAAATTCTGAAATGATCAAAGTATTGCAATGCGTGTGGAAGCAATATCCAAACATAAAACAGATTGTCTCAACTATTGGCATCAGGGGGGGCTGTATTGACGGCCTGATGAAGACGATTATGGAAGTACCTGACATTGGTTTTCAGATGTCCCTGTGCAGTCTGGATGATTCTGTGAGAGGGGAAATTACGGACCATCTCAAAGGTATCCTGACGGTAAAGGAGTGCATTAATTATCTGGAGGAGTTCTACAGACTCACCGGGCGGAAAGGTTATGCTTCTCTCATGCTTTTTGTGGGATTGTCTTCCGATTTAAAAGCTGTTGCCGCGGCGGCGAAGAAGTTGCTGGATCCCGTGAAGACTCATATCGCTTTAACGGTTGTCAGAAGAAATAATCGCCCCCTTTCAAAAGAGGGACTGCCTCTTACCCAGTATGCATGGCTTAGGCAATGTTTATCAGATGCAGGTTTTGAAGTGTCCATGAGCAGTGAAGACGATGAGTCTGAAAATAATATTGCCTGTGGTTGTGCTGATTCTGATATCCTGTTGGGAAATACTCACTTTAAAAAACAGGATCAGCTCCTGTCTTTTTAGCCTAGACTTTTGCAAAAACTCAGGGCTTCTGTCACATCCATCTCAAAAACATCCTTTAAAAGGGCTTTTTCAAACCCCTGCACTACGGGGCCATAGTATTTGATTTGCCCGTCTTTAATAAACAGCACTTGATCAAAATATTTTTTAACATCGTAAAAATCGTGCATGACCGCGATGATTGTCTTTTGGTGTTTTTGATTTTGATCCCTGATGATGTTTAAGATGCCGGTCTTGTTTTTGATATCGAGGTGGTTTGAGGGTTCGTCCAACAGGATGGCCCTTGAGTCCTGAACCAGGGCCCTTGCGAGGAGGGTTCGCTGACGCTCGCCCCCTGAGAGTTGCGAGATGGGGCGGTCCTTTAAGTGATCAAGTTTGAGGTTCTGCAGGGCCGCATGGACTTTGTCGCGGTCCTCCCTTGAATTAAAAAGCCCCCTTTGCCAGACAAAGCGGCCCATCATCACAAAATCAAAAACCGTGAATGGAAAATCTGTTGGAAAATCCTGTGGGACATGGCTGACCGATTTTGCGAGCGTCTTGTTGGAGAGCCCCTTTGCGTTGGCACCATCGATGTGCACCGATCCCGAGAGGGGTTTAAGGGTGCCACTCATGATTTTAAGCAGGGTTGTTTTTCCCATACCGTTGAGTCCCATGATGGCGAGCATGGCGCCCCGGGGGATATGCAGGGAGCAATTGCAAAGGAGCGGTGTTGCGTCCCTGCGGTCAAAGGAAAAATAAATGTATTCCAGTTTAAACATGTATAGGAATTTCAAAGTCGACAGAGCGCGGGTGCATATCTCGCAAAATGGAGGCATTCAACCGCGTCCCCCAAGGGGATTTCCTTCGGGCATTAAAGTCAAGTTAGTAACTTGTGTTTTTTTAGCAGATACACAAAAACCGGTGCGCCGATGAGCGCCGTGATGGCACCAACGGGGAGGCGGGTGTTTAATGTTTCAAACGAGATGACGTGACCCGCAACAAAATGACAGAGGACAAGCAAGGTCCCACCCGCAAGGGCCGAGGCGGGGATCACGACACGGTTGTCTGCACCAAAGACAATCCGCGTCATGTGCGGGACAATGAGTCCGATAAAGCCAATGAGACCGCAGAGCGAGACAGAGGCCCCTACAAGCAGTGAGGTGACCACAAAGATGATTTTTTTTTCGCGGTTGACCTTGACACCAAGATGAAAGGCCTCTTCATCTCCCAGCGACAGGATATTGATTACCCTTGCCTTAAAGAACAGCACGAGGAACGATATGAGTATTAAGAGTGTGAGGATGAGTATCTTCTGCCAGCCGACGGGGTCGATGGAACCAAGCAGGAGGTAAAGGATCTGCTGCGCCTGTCCAAAGTTTGCAAGGGCGTTGACAACAAGGATCAGTGCAAAAGAGAACGCGTTAAAAACAATCCCGATGAGAAGGAGGCTTGTGACAGACAAGACCCCCCGATGACAGGCGAGCTTGTAAATGATGACAAGCGAGATGAGTGCAAAGGCGTAACCGGTGATGGGGACCAGAATAAACGGGAGACCCGCCACAACAGCCAGCACATAACCCAGAGCCGCACCGCCGGAGATGCCCAATATATAAGGGTCAGCGAGTGGGTTTTTGAGCAGCGCCTGAAACGAAACCCCGGAGACAGAGAGGGCTGCGCCGGTTAAAAAGGCAAGCACGAGTTCGGGGAGTCTGAGATGAAAATAAATATACCGGTCCATCGACTGATGACCCGTGACGATCTCGTGGGGCGAGAGAACGGGAACGCCTGCAAGAGGCAGAAACAGGACTGCACACAGGGCCACGAGCAACAAGACAACAAATGAGGCGGTGATTTTTTTTAGGGACAGGCTCACAAGCCCTCAGGTTTCAGGTCTCAAGTTACCAACTTGACTGTGACGCGGTTGAATGCCTCCATTTTGCGAGACATGCACCCGCCATGTATCGTACGGTACATGGCCCGCGCTCTGTCGACTTTGAAATTCCTATGCATTTAATTATTAGTCAAGCCTGATTTGGGGTTGTTGGCATTGAGGCTATGCATGAGCCTCACAAGGTTGTCCACACTTTGAGGTGTGGCGATAAAGTCCTCGGTGTTAAGGGGGATGATGGTCTTGTTTAAAAAATGCGTCTCGACCTCTGCCTCGGTGCGGTGGCTGATATCAAAGGTGTAATCGACAATCTCGCGGATGATCTCTTCTTCGTCCATCACGGGGTAGGGGATTCGATTGAATTCAAAGACATTGAGCAGGCCTGCTTTTTTAAAAAGTGTGCTGATGTAGGTGTTTCCCGTGGCCACCATGAGGGGGTGTCTTTGCACGAGAACAATAAAGGACTTTGGCGGCTGCTTTGGGATGACCAGTTTTTCCCTGAGCGCGGCGAGTTGCGCTTCGATTTGTTTTATGACTGCGGTGCCTCGCGCTTGAAGGCCAAGCAGGGCCGCAATCTCTTTGAGTGAGACAATGAACTGATCAAAGGTCTTAAAGTCAAAAACTTTTATATTGAGCCTCGCGGATTTAAGGGCATCAAACTGGCGGCTCTGCGTATTTTCGGTGCTGATAAGAACAAGGTCGGGCTTGAGTCTTAAGACCCCCTCAAGGTCTACGGAATTATAGTCGCCGACAATCTGGGCCTCAGGGTTGGGTGTTTTGCAGAACTTTGTGACGCCGACGATTTCTTTGTTAAGACCAAGGTCTTTAAGGATCATCGTGATGTTAGGTTTAAGTGAGATGATTTTTTTGTATTGGGGGGTGTCGGTCTTGTTGAGCAGGCTTTGAGTGTCTAAAGCCATGCAAAACAGAGGGGTTAGGGAGAGAAAAACAAAAAAAACAAACGGTTTTAAGGTCATGAATTATTTTTAAGCCGTCCTATTGACACGCCGTGTCAAGGTCTTATATTGGGAATATAACGACAACCCATAGCGCAGTGCTGACGTGGCCTATTGTAGGTCCTGTCGGCCTGATCGCGAGAGAGGCCGTTACAATAAAATGAATACTGCCATACAATTTTGGGTTTCACTCATCATGGTGTTGTTTTTACTCTCTGTGATCATCGGCATCATCGAAGAAAAAATCCACCACAGGCACAAGTAGTGCCTACCGAGAAACCTGCTTTTGCTCGGGCTGTTTGATCAACAATCACCTGGGACACAGGTCGTCGTTACCAAAAAAGAACCGCACCTCTGTTTTTGCATTTTCGACAGAATCTGACCCGTGGACTGAGTTGTTTTGCAGGCTCTCGGCGTAGAGTTTTCTGATGGTCCCGTCCTTTGCATCGGCGGGATTTGTCGCCCCCATGATCTCGCGGTATTTATTGACCGCGCTTTCTCCCTCGAGACAGGCCACCACGACAGGACCAGAGGTCATGTACGCACAGAGGTCTTTATAGAATGGCCTTTCTTTGTGTACGGCGTAAAACTCCTTTGCCTGAACATCGGAGAGTTTAAGCATTTTGATGCCGATGAGTTTTAAACCGGCCCCCTCGATGAGGGTGTATATTTTGCCGACGAGGTCGCGTTTGACGGCATCGGGTTTGATGATGGATAATGTTCTTTCAATGGCCATGATAGACCTCCTTTAAAACCTTGCCCATATCGGCAGGGCTCTTTGCTATGGCGACACCTGCTTTTTCGAGCGCGGCGAATTTATCGGCCGCGGTCCCTTTGCCGCCTGAGATGATCGCACCGGCATGTCCCATGCGGCGTCCCGTTGGGGCCGTTGCCCCCGCAATAAAAGACACGACCGGTTTTTTAACATTTGACTTGATAAAATCGGCGGCCTCTTCTTCTGCCGTCCCGCCGATCTCGCCAATCATGATAATCGCCTCGGTGTTTGGGTCTTTGTTAAAGAGGTCGAGGCAGTCGATAAAATTGGTCCCGTTGACAGGGTCACCGCCGATGCCGACGCAGGTGGATTGCCCAAAACCGGCACGGCTCACCTGATCGACGGCCTCGTAGGTCAGTGTACCGGAACGCGAGACCACGCCCACCTTGCCGGGCTTGTGGATCTGCCCCGGCATGATCCCGATCTTGCACTCTCCGGGAGTGATGATCCCTGGACAGTTTGGGCCGATGAGCCTGGTCTTGGAACCGGTCATCATTCTTTTAACGCGCACCATATCGAGGACAGGAAGGCCTTCTGTGATGCAGACAACAAGGGCCATCTCGGCATCGACCGCTTCCATGATGGCATCGGCCGCAAATGGAGGCGGGACGTAGATGACAGAGCAATCGCAACCGGTGTGTTTTTTGGCCTCGCTGACCGTATTAAAAACGGGGATCCCTTCAAAGTCCTCGCCGCCCTTGCCGGGGGTGACACCGGCAACCATCTGAGTGCCGTATTCCCTGCACATGCGGGTATGAAACATCCCGGTGTTTCCCGTAATCCCTTGCGTGACAACCTTTGTATTTTTGTTAACAATGATACTCATTTTTTTTCAGCCCTCAGCCCATAGCCCAGAGCCCGCATGCCATGTATTTGGCATGGTGACTCGTGGTTATGCGATGAACGCTTCACAACTAAGTTAATATAGATTACGCAACTGCCTTGACAACTTTTTCTGCAGCATCACTCATGGTGTCTGCCGCGATAATCGCGAGGCCCGATTTATTTAAAAGCTCCCTGCCTTTATCGACGTTGGTTCCGTGCAGACGGACTACGAGCGGAATGGTGAGCCCGAGCTCTTTTGCGGCGGCGATGACACCCTCTGCAATCACGTCGCATTTCATGATGCCGCCGAAAATATTAACGAGGATCGCCTTGACCTTGGGGTCTTTGAGGATAATTTTAAAAGCGGCCGTTACATTTTCTTTTGTGGCGCCGCCGCCGACATCCAGAAAATTTGCAGGCTCCCCGCCGTGGAGCTTGATGATGTCCATTGTAGACATGGCAAGCCCCGCACCATTGACCATGCATCCGATGTTGCCATCGAGGGCCACATAAGAGAGCTCGTATTTACTGGCCTCGATCTCCTGCGGGTCTTCTTCGCTTAAGTCTCGGAGTTCCAGGAGCTCTTTGTGACGGAACATGGCGTTGTCATCAAAATTGACCTTGGCATCTATGGCAAGAAGATCGCCGTCTTCTGTAAGGACGAGGGGGTTGATCTCGACAAGAGAGGCGTCTGTCAATGTGGCTACGGTATAGAGCGCCGAGCAGAATTTTGTAAACTTGTTGACAACGACTTTATCAAAGCCAAGACCAAAGCCTAATTCGCGGCCCTGATAGCTCTGAAAACCCACTGCAGGGTCAATGGCCATTTTAAGTATTTTTTCGGGTGTGTTGGCGGCGACTTCTTCTATGTTCATGCCGCCCTCGGTTGAGGCCATAAAGGTCATGCGCGATTTGGCACGGTCAAGCACCATGCCTAGGTAGTACTCTTTTTTTATTTTGCATCCCCTTTCGACAAGGATGTAGCTCACCTCTTTACCTTCTTTACCCGTCTGGTGGGTCACAAGGCAGTTGCCAAATATTTTTTCGGCAACAGACTTTGCCTCTTCGGGTGTTTTGACCACCTTGACCCCGCCATCAAGGACGAGTTTGTTGCGGTCGGTCCGGTTAAAGACCTTGCCCTTGCCCCTTCCGCCGGCGTGGATCTGGGATTTGACCACAACAACACCGGTAAGTTTTTGGGCTGCCCGATAAACCTCATCGGCCGTCTTGCACACAATGCCCTCGGGGACAGGGACCCCAAATTTTTTAAAGATCTCTTTGCCTTGGAATTCGTGGATTTTCATAGTGATGTTCCTCTCTTTGAACTTAATCGATTTAAGCGTTTTGACACCAATCAACACAGTTTCGCCCCGTCGAATAGTGGAGCTTATGGCTTTGTGTCAAGGGGACGAAAATAGCCCTCAGGGCTTCGTAGTTCGGGACCATAACTCGCTACATTCATTTAAATTCAATTAAAAACTGGCCAAATGTTTTGCCTTGTGGTAGGCAATCCGTAAATTGGGGTGTTTTTTTTGGAAGAATCATGTC
>JADGCS010000053.1 GCA_015228875.1 Deltaproteobacteria bacterium
AAAACCGATAAAACTAAACCCCATGCGACGGCGTTTGACTTTTGTATGAAGACTATCAATGATATATATGCAAAGGCATTTTTAGGTATAGCCCCCCCCCCTGCCAGTGATATTTTTCCTGAAGCATCTCGTAAATACGTTTGACAATAATGCCCTGTACAAGCCACTGCTGGATTTGTTCTTGGTGGATTTCAAGGAAATCGCGAATTACAGACCGGCCCTTGTCATCCGTTTTCCACTCTTTAAAAAGTTCTTCTTCTGTAGGCAGGCTGTTCGATACAAGATACCCCTTAGCCTTAGCCCATAAAATGTAGCGCTTAACAGTGCCTTTGTTGATGCCCAAAGTTTTGGCCACCGTCTTATAGGCCCCTACAATTTTATAAGCCCTTATGATTTCGCTGAGTTCAGACACAAGTTTTTCCTTTCCTCGCATGAAAGTCTCCTTTCTTAAAGATTAGGCGTCTTTCTATGCCATGAAACCAAGTCACTATGCGAGGGGGGTCAAACTTGTGATCCAGAGGGGGTCAAAGTGCTGACCACGGAGGGGTAAAACTTGTGATCCCGGGTGGGGTCAAACTAAATGATCGCGGAGGGGTTAAAGTTTATGACCGGCGACACAAAACTTTCAAAACAGTTTAAGTTTCATCCAAAGACCATCAGACGGGATTTAAAGGCGATTGAAGGGGCTGGGTTTAAGCTCAAGAGGACTTATAAAGACGGCAAGCACAGGGCGTTTACGCGGGCTTTGATATCTTTGAGGCAGAGGCCAAAATCTTAAATCAAAAAAATCATTTTTTTGTTGTTTATGAAGATCCTCACCGTATACAATTATAATATGAATATAAAACATAACTTTTTCTTTACTAAATCATGTTTTATAGGTATTATATAACTATAGCAGAGTATTAAATGACTACAAACAAACATGCCCATAAGACCTTTGGCCATCAAACATCCAACCTCATTATGAGTATCTACGAGATGGGTAAGGATATTTTTACCTTGTCAGAGGCATCAAAAATCACTGGCCTCAAAGACCAATCACTGCTCAACCACATGAGCCGGTTAAACAAAAATGGGGTCGTCACCCGTTTGATGCCCGGCATGTACAAAATTGTGCCCCTGCAAATGGGGAGGGCAACCGAGTATTTGGGCAATCCCTATCTGGTTGCAAGAGAAATTATTGTTCGAAAATTCAAAAAGAAAAGGCCTGTGTATTATATTTCGCACTCATCTGCCATGGATCTGCATCAGATGGTGACTCAGCCACAACTTGTGGTCTACGCCACCACCACAAAACAAATAAAAAAGCAGAATATCCTTGGCACTCCTTTTCATTTTATAACTGCACCATCTCAGCAAATGATAGGTATCAAAAAACACTGGGTCGACAAAACAGAACAAATCTTTGTAAGTGATTTAGAAAAAACGATTTTGGATGGACTTAAAATGCCCGAGTATTGTGGCGGCATTACCGAAGTGGCCAAGGGTTTTTGGATTAAACGTGGTGACATTGATGTAGAGAGGCTTGTTAATTACGCCCTTAAACTTAATATCGGCGCGATTTACCGAAGGCTTGGGTTTTTGTTAGAAATATATCAAATCAATTGCCCCAACGAAATTAAGCGTCTTAATAAAAAAATGAGTTCTACTTATTTGCTTCTTGATCCCGGGCTTCCGAGCGAAGGCAAATATTTTAAACGCTGGATGTTGCGATTGAACATAACATCAGAAGAACTGCTTGCGCAGGTAAGGACATAATCATGATCGAACAAAGATTTATTTCTGTTATTTCAAACAAAACGGCCAAAGCAGGGGGGCGCCGTATCCCCGAGGCTGTAATAGAGAGAGATTATTGTCTGGCGTGGTTTTTGATGGGGCTGGCCCGCTTTTCAATAAAGGATAAACTTGTTTTTAAGGGCGGCGCGGCCCTCAGGCGGTGTTATTTTAAAGATTATCGTTTTTCTGAAGACCTCGATTTTACGTTGTTGGGGGCCTTGTCTCTCGAAGCTGTCCTTGATGAATTTAAAAAGGTGTTTGTTTACGTTAAGGACGAGATCGGAATATCATTTGGCGTTGCCAGATTAGAACCTTCGAGCATCAACACACACACGTTCTATCTGACTTATGAGGGGCCTTTGCCCGGGCGTGCCAAAGAAGTTAAAACTGACATCACCTTCAAAGAAATACTACTGCGGCCTGTCGCTCAAAAAACTATAATCAAGAGTTATGCTGAGTATTCTGATTTTGACCCAAAGGCCAAGGTGGCTGTGTATTCGTTAGAAGAAGTGGTCATAGAAAAAATATGCGCATTATTCAGCCCACATCGCAACGAACCCCGCGATCTGTATGATGTCTGGTATATTCCGAACAAAGTCAGCATGGATCTTGGCTCGCTGGTTGATGATGTTTATGCCAAAGCGCGCTTCAAGGGAATTGATTTTAAAGAGCAGCTCAACCAATTTGGCAAAAAAGAATCCCGCCTTAAAAAATTATGGAGTCAAAGACTTGAGTTTCAAATGACATTTTTGCCACCATTTGATGCAGTGTACAGGGATGTCAGGCGTGTATTTCGGCAAGTCGGACTCAATCCTTAACGATCTTTTCAGTCAGAGACTTTGATTTTTCCTGTCGCAGTCTACGCAAATCCTGAAAGTCTTTTGCCTCATACTCAATTGAACAAAGCTCTCCCATACGCTCCAATACCCACCCGACATCTTCAGGGTAATCATCCTCTATGTCGATAAACTTTCTCCTCGCGTGTGCCCAGCAGCCAGCCAAATCCTTGCCCCCGTCTTTCTTGATCCTGTTGTATCCCCCATAACCATCCGCCATCACCGGACCATCATACCCCTTTAACATTTCTGCTATTACCTTGCCGCTTCGTGTGGGCTCAAACCGATAATACTATAACTCCCCGCCTGATTGCACGCTGAAAAAAAAGGTATCAAACCTTTACCTTTACCCTGATATGATTTTTCCCCATGACTGTTCCCTCAAATTCTTTGGTTTTCTTTGCAGGTTTTACATGTTTTGGTTTGTCGTATGAATCTGCAAATATTCAGACATGGCCGAAAATGCCTCTGTACTCAGGTCTCAGGTCACATTCGTTGTCCATTGTCCAGGCAGGGCCCCATTCTTTATTTGTCGGCAAAAGAGTTTCTGACTGTATTGCAATCGTGTCTTGAAACGCCGCACGTTACAAAATGTTTTTCCCAGCAAGACACGATGTCTTTCATTTCATTGACGATCCAACGGGCCTGCGTTTTTTGGAGTCTGAATGATTCACACTGACTTAAGGCATTTTGAATTGAGGCCCTCTTGCCCTCCACACCGAGGGACATGGCCAGCATAAAAGTTTCTGTGTGAACAATTGCGGGCAGGACATCGTAGAGGGGGGAGAGGTTCCAATACCCCCTTTTTTTGCAGACAAACCCAAAATTTTTCATGTGATCATCGTTGTTATAGACCAGGATATTAAACAGCATTCTTTTGTAAAGCTCATGAAGATCTTTGACTGGGTGGACTGAAAATCTGACGATGGCTTCACAAAGTCTAAAATAACTCCACTGCGCATAATCGCTCTCATGCAGGCCTGTTGCCGTCAGTCCGGATATAAAAGGGATGGGGTGGTGGTTTTTGTCGCGGTCAAAGCGCCTGATCAGGTAAACACTGCGGCCAGCTGACTCGATGTAATGGACATCAGGCACATCGAGTCGGCATTGTTTTGCCAGCGTCATTGTGGCGTATTCGATCAGGGGTTCGTTTCTTTGATCGAGTGATGTTGAAAATTTGGCAAGGTGTGGTTGTTGATTGTAGAGAACAGTGGCCTTGGGTCTGGCACCGCCCAGAGAGGGTCCGTAACAGAGGTATTTTTGAAGACGCTTTGTATTTTTATTTTGAAGCGCGTCCTCAACAGCGAGGGCTGTTTCATCAATGTCAAGGCTTTCTAAGGTTGTTTGAAAACCTGATGGCGAGAGAACACAGGGGCCGGACACGGGATCATTGCCAAATGCCAAGGCCCCGACTCGGTCTGTGCCTGATGCCGCCACATATTGCAGCTCACTCAGTCCCCTGCCAAATTTTTTGTCAAGGAGATATCTCCCCCATTTGTCGGGTGCGGCGTCCCTGATGCCGTTAAAAATTTCAAACCCCTCTTTTGTGCCAAAGGTTTTGTCCAAAAGAGGCAGATGAACAGGATCAATGGAGATGGCATGACTGTTTTGCAGGTATTTTTTTCCATAACGAAATGTGCTGTGAGAAAACCTGCCGGATTCTGTGTGCCTTAGCAGACCAACAGAGACCCAACCGCAGTGGGGAAGAAAAATGTAAATGTAAAGATCATTATTGATCAAAATGCCACCTCTTCATCCGTAATTTTTTTAATTGCCTTTTTTTTAAGCCTGAGTGTGCGGATGTTTTCGAGGGTTGCCTGCATGTCGTTCTCGGGACTCAAAAATTCCTGTATGCCTTCTAGTATATTAAAGACACTTAAGGTTTGTACAAAGACACCAAAGGACACCGCGGGATTGCCGTGTTCAAGACTGGAGATTGTGCGTCGATCAACGCCTATCCTTTCTGCGAGACTCTTTATGGTCATTTGTCTTGATTTTCTGGCAAGAGAGAGCGCCTCCCCTATTTGCACAAGGGCCAGTCTGGTATCATGCGTGAAAGTCATATGGTGGCGCGTTTTTTGAGATTTGCTTTTTTTGATCATTATAATGTATATTTGTGCTTAATAAATACATTATAATGTATTTATTGAATTTGTGGCAAGCTAAAAAATGTGTCGCTGTTTTTGCTTTAAACAGGAACATCTTTTTTTAAAAAAAACATGACGGAGTTCCCTTGCAATTATTTCTAACTTTTGCCAAAAGCTGCTGAACTTGGCAAAAGTTGGATTACTATAGAACCCTAGGTGGAGGTTTTATTATGAATCACAGCATAAAATACTGGTCCCTCATCCTGTTTATCGGAACTTTGTGGGGTTTTTTTGAGGCCACACTGGGCGGCGTCCTGCACGCCCTTCAGATCCCCATCGCTGGTAAGGTTATGGCCCCCATTGGCTTTGCCATACTCTTTTGGGGTTATAAAAACAGTCTTAAACCGCACCACATGGTCCTTGTATCGCTGATTGCAGCCTCCCTAAAATTCTGCGATGTTTTTTTGTTTGCCCTGCCGTTCCTGCATGTAAAGATTATAAACCCTGCTCAGTCGATTATCCTGCAGGCCCTCTGTTTTGCCGCCGCCACCAGATTCTTCAGGAATTTCGACCAATCCTTAAAGGGGATGCTTGTCACCTCACTGACAATCTTCACTGTCTCTTTCTTGTCATCGGCCCTGCTTTCGTATGTGGCCTTTGATTACACCATGGGTTCGCTCAGTGTTGGTCTTGCCGCCACGTTATTTCATCTCGCCATTGGCTCTACACTGACCTTTGCAGGGCTGACCCTGATGGCACGGGTGTTTACACAAGGGGGTTTGCTCAACCTCAATGGCGTTTCCCTGCCAACGCGCGCGACACTTAGTCTGTTGTTTATTATCCTCACCCTTGTAATGAGGGCCTCGTTTGTCTGATCAAGGACACTTTATCCTCTCACGAGAAATCAACACAGGCAAGAGCAGTGAGCTCATGCAGTACGTGGTCTGTCAAATCAACAGGGGATTAAAGGTTTCGGGCTGGATCTCGCCCCCTTTTATAAAAGACAATCTAAAGTGTGGTTATGATGTTGTCTTTTTCGTACTCTCAAGACAGCTCAACGCACAACGATTGATCCGCGAGATCCCCTTTGACAGGGCTTCACGATGGCGGCGATTTTATCTTGACCGCTCTGTTTTTTATCAGGCGCGGACACTGGATTTTGGCACCCCTGATCTCTTCATCATCGACGAGGTCGGCCCCCTCGAGCTTGTAGACCACGAAGGATTCTGGCCTGCCCTGGCTGACATCTACAAAAAACAAAGGCGCACCGTGACTGTTGTGAGGAGGTCTTCTGTGACGGGCTTTAAAAGAGAATTTGGGACTATCTCCTTTGCCCCTTTCTCATGTTGGGAGCGTTAAAAATCACCTTGCCCGGATTGCCGCTTGCGTTATTTTGTTTTTTTATCCTTGAATCTTGCATTTTTTATGCACTAGGATAACTGCGAATTATGCGGCTTTGATGCCCTTGTTATGAAAATGGCATTAGAACAACCCTGATGTGAGAAAAACCCAACCCGCATAAAGAGCAAAACACTACGTGGGCGGACACCATGCAAAAATTGATGCCGAAACGCGTAGAAAAAACCTTCCAAGGTTCTATGACCACCATCACGCAAAAAATAAAAGAACTCATCACGACAGAATTAAACAACACAGTCAAAAAACACAGCACCGGCACGCGCAAGGCAAAGATCCTTGCCGTGTGTTCTCAAAAAGGCGGTGTGGGCAAGACCACAACGGCTGTTAATTTATCTTCGGCACTCGTCAAGTTTTACAACAAAAAGGTGCTGGTCACGGACCTCGATCCCCAGGGCCATGTCGAAAAATCCTTAAGCGCACTCATCGAAGAAGGTGTCGATTACAAACCCCTCTCTGACATCCTGCTCGCAAGGCACGGTCAGATCCTCGATGGCGTGGTCAAGACAAAGCACGAAAACCTGCACATCACACCGGGTGATAAAACCCTTTACGAGACCGAAGGACAACTGGCGTCAAAAATAGGCCGCGAGCTTATTTTGTTTAATTCGTTTGAAGCCGCAAAAACCCACTACGATTATATTATCATCGACTGCCCGCCAAACTTGGGCAACCTCACTGTCAACGCCCTCTGCGCCGCAGATTATGTGGTCATCCCCTGCGAGATGAGTGTCCTTGCCTTTGAAGGGGTGAGTGATCTTCTGGAGACCGTTGCCACCATCAACCAGCGCCTTAACAAAAAACTTAAAATACTCGGAGTACTTTTTACCAGAGTCGATGGCCGCAATATTTCTATGAACTCCCTGGTCGAAGACAACATGCGCAAGATGTTCAAGGGCAAGATCTTTAAAAGTCAGGTGGCCGTAAATACCGATCTTAACAAATCACAGCTCGAGGGCGAACCCATCTTCGATTACGCCCCCCACTCCACCGGTGCTGCAAATTACAAAACACTGGCAGGCGAAATCATCAACAGGGTTGGCGAGGTCAAAAACAAGGCTGCAAAGACATCCTCTGACCCAGCGGTGTTAAATTGAGTGTGAATTTATGTACAGGAATTTAAAGCCTGTCGGGCAAATTTTTCGCGCGATTAATCACATCCCCGATCCCCATTTTGTTTTGTTCCCCTGAGGCGAGGTTTTTAAGCTGCACAACACCCTGGGCCACCTCGTCATCTCCCACAATGGCTGCGTATTTATATCCAAGTTTGTTTGCCCTGCGCATCTGGGATTTCATTGACTTTGCTGTGTAGTCCATCTCGGCCTTGACACCGGCGTCCCTTGCCCTCTGCACAAGTTTCTGACACTCATAAAAACAGCCCTCGTTTAAACCGATAAAATAAACCCCGCTTAAATTTTGCCCGGCCCCGTCTTTTTTCTTTGCCTCTTCCATGAGAAGAATCAGTCTTTCGCAACCGATAGAAAAACCAACAGCAGGGACAGGTTTCTTTGCCCCCAATTCCATTGCAAGACCGCTGTACCGCCCGCCCCCCGAAAACGTTGACTGAGCGCCCAGTTTATCGGAAACGAACTCAAAGGTTGTCTTTTCGTAATAATCGAGTCCCCTCACAATACGCGGATTGACAACAAAGGCCACGTTGGCGTTGTGCAGGCTGGTCTTAAAAGCTTCAAATGCCTGACGCGATCCGTATCCAATCGCATCGAGTATAGTGGGGGCACCTTTTGCCTTTTCCCTGCAGGCCTCCTGTTTGCAGTCGAGGATTCTTAAAGGATTGGTGTCGAGTCTCTTGATGCAGTCCGCGCACATCTCGCCAGAGACGCCCTTAAAGTAGTCAATCAGGTTTGTGAGATACGGTTTTCTTTCTTCGAGGGTCCCGAGGGAGTTGATCTCAAGCCTGAAATCACTGATCCCCAAAGCCTTTGCGAGACGATCCATCATAATCACAGCCTCGGCATCCGCACCAGGGGAATCTGTCCCAATAATTTCGACACCGATCTGATGAAACTGCCTAAAGCGTCCCTTTTGCGGCCTTTCGTAACGGAACATCGGCCCCATGTAGTAGAGTTTTGTGATGCCGTCCGCTGCATCCAGTGAATGCTGAAGATACGCCCGCATCACCCCCGCGGTCCCTTCGGGGCGCAGGGTGACAGAATCACCTCCCCTGTCTTCAAAGGTATACATCTCCTTCTGCACGACCTGAGTGTCCGTCCCAATCCCGCGGGCAAAGAGGGCCGTCTCTTCGAGAAGTGGGGTGCGGATTTCCGAAAAACCATAATTTTCAAACTGGCGCCTTGCCGTTGCTTCGAGCGTACGCCACAGACAAACATCAGCGGGCAGAATATCACTCATGCCGGTGATGGATTGTATTTTTTGAGCCATAAGTTACGCCCTATATTTTAATAATAATATTGATGGCAATATCCGCAGCCCTCACAGAATGAGTGAGTGCACCGATAGAGATTCGCTCCACCCCCAGTCTCGCGTATTTGCCAATGTTGTGCAACCCAACACCGCCGGATATTTCGAGTTGTGGTTTGCCTTGACACACCCGATGATTGCGCAGGGCCACTGCCTGTTTAATCTGCGCGCAGGACATGTTGTCGAGGAGAATAATATCTGGCGCCATCATCAAGGCCTCTTTAAACTCCAACATGTTTCTCACCTCGACCTCAATCAGTTTTTTGTTTCTGCTGCGCAGGCGATGCTCTTTGACCTTTTGAATGGCCAGGGTCACGGACCCCGCGGCCTCAATGTGATTGTCCTTGATGAGATATTGATCCGAGAGGTTCACGCGGTGATTATAACCACCGCCATCTTTCACCGCACGCTTTTCCTCGTACCGCAGCCCGGGTGTGGTCTTGCGCGTGTCGAGAATTTTTACCTTGAAACCGTGAACCCTTTTGACAAACCCCGCCGTCTGCGTGGCTATGCCGCTCATGCGCTGCAGAATGTTTAGGACAAGCCTCTCTGCAACAAGCAGATCAAGCACCGGCCCGGAGATCAAACCCAGGACAGTCTTGTTTTTTACAGGGGCGGCATCTCTGTGCAGGACCTTGAGTTTAAGTTTGGGAAATCGTGTGCGCAGGATTTTTTGTACCGCATCGAATCCCGAAACAACCATGGCCTGCTTTGCAATGATCTCCGCTCTCACGTTTTGTGCCGCATCACCAAAGACAGCCCGTGTTGTGATATCGCCCTGCGGTGCATCTTCTTTGAGAAACATGTGAATCTGTTTTGTGTTCATAAGAAATCAGTAGAAATCTGTGTCCTGCATAAGGGAGACCAAACAGGCTCGTCAAGCAGGGATTAAGGGTTTCGCAGGGGACCCTGAGCAGGGCTTGGGAATATTTGAAATGTCATGGTGAAAGTGTTACACCACACACGAAATGACACAAAATAAACAGACATCAACCACAGGCATCCTCCTCGTGCAAACAGGCACACCGGACGCCGCAACTCCGCAGGCGGTCAAAAAATATCTTAAAGAATTTTTAAGCGACCCGCGTGTGATCGACACCAACAGGTGGGTCTGGTTTTTTATTCTCAACGGCATCATCCTCAACACACGACCCAAAAAATCAGCAAGGCTCTACGAGCGGCTCTTTAACAAATACGGCCCCATCCTTAAAATTCACTGTGAGTCTCTCACAAAAAAACTGCAGGAATATTTTAAAAAAAATGATGACCGCGCCGTGACCATTCGGTACGGCATGCGTTACGGCACACCATCTTTAAGACATGTGTTTGCCGATATGGTCAACAAGGAGCACTGCCGCAGGATGCTGATTGTCCCGTTGTTTCCGCAGTTCTCTTACGTGACAACAGGATCGGTGTTTGATGTCATCACAGAATCAGGCGCCCTTTTTGACCACCCGCCCCGCCTTACTTTTATGCCGCCTTTTTATAACGCAAAAGAATATATTCAAAGCCTGTCGCAGATCATCAGGGACAAGATGGATGTGGCAGATGTCAAACCAGAGAGGCTTGTGTTATCGTATCACGGGCTGCCCCAAAGATTTATCAACGAGGGCGATCCTTATTTCGATATGTGCACAGAGACAACAAAACTGCTCTGCGAAAATATCAATCTTCCAAAAGAACGCATCATTCAGTCGTTTCAATCGCGCTTTGACACTACAGACTGGCTCAAACCCTACACCAACACAACGCTGACGGCCCTTGCAGGGCAAGGCATCAGACACGTCCTGGTTGCCTGCCCCTCGTTTACCATGGACTGCCTCGAAACCCTTGACGAGATCAACATAGAATACAAAAAGACATTCACCCAAAACGGAGGCAGACAGCTGGACCTCGCCGCCTGCCTTAACGACCACGACCATTGGGTGTTTAATCTCGCAGAAATAATTAAAAGGGAACTCAATAAACAGGAAAACCTGAGTGATTAACCATCGTCGCCAATGGCCTCGACCGGACACTCTTCTTTTGCGTCCTGGCAGAGTTTTTCGTCTTCTTCGGTTTTGGGCTGTGCGTAAACGTATGAGAAACCTTCGTCTGCATTTTGTTTAAAGACGCTTGGCGCTGTTGTGCGACAGAGATCACAGTCGATGCACTGTGTGTCGATGTACCACTTGCCTTGTGCGTTACCAGCAACTTTATCGTTGGGATCTGCCATAGTAAACCTCGGTAATTTGATTTGTTACAAGTTACTAAGTTGACTTTGACGCGATTGAGTTTCCTCGTCATGCGAGGTATGCAACCGCGCGCTGTCGACTTTGAAATTCCTGTGTATAAATTTAAGCGGCACCTTCTGCCACCATTTAAAACACTCCCGCTGCAAATAATGGATTCAGGGGATGCCGTCGTCTCTAACATAACAACACCGATATTCTGCAAGGCTTTTTTTGGCCACACCTCTCCATTTTTCCCTTTGACTCATCAACTCAAAAAACCTATGAATTGCCTTTTAGCAGCAGGTGTGAAGCCTTAATCCCCAGAAAACAAGTTACTAACTTGACTTTGACGCGGTTGAATTCCTTCATTTTGCGAGGAATCCACCCGCGCTCTGTCGGTTTTGAAATTCCTAGACACCAAGAAAAATTTTTTTCAGGAGAGTTTATGGACCCAAGAATCATCAAGCTCGCAGACAATCTGGTCAACTACTGCCTTAAAGTCAAAACAGGGGACAAAGTCCTTGTCGAGGCCTTTGGAGCAACAACACACCTGCTCGTCGAAAAACTCATCGAACTCATTTCAAAAGCAGGAGGGGCTCCCTTTTACCTCATCCACGACAACTTTATCAGCAGGGTTCAAAAGCTGTCCTGCACCATGGAACAAATGGAACTCGAGGCAAAATGGCAATGCCAGCGCATGAACGACGTCGACTGCTACATCGGTGTGCGCGGGTTCGAGAACGTGCTGGAACAGAGCGATGTCCCTGCCGAGAATCTCGATATTTATTCAAGGACGGTCTGGAACAAGGTCCATTCCGAGATCCGCGTCCCAAAAAAACGCTGGGTCATCCTGCGCTACCCCAATCCCTGCTTTGCACAGACAGCCAAAATGAGCACGCGCGCCTTCGAGGATTTTTTCTTTGACGCGTGCACCATGGATTACGCAACATTCAGCAAAGACATGGACCCGCTGGTCACCCTGATGAATCAAACCGACCGTGTCCACATTAAGGGCAAGGGCACTGACCTCACCTTCTCAATTAAAAACATCCCGGCAATCAAGTGCGACGGCCTCATCAACATCCCCGACGGAGAAATTTACACCGCACCCATCAAAAATTCCATTAACGGCACAAGTTTCTGCAACACACCCACCATTTTCGAAGGCAATCTCTACGACGGTATTTCACTCAAATGGAAAAACGGCCAGATTGTCGCATTTGACTGCGAGATCGGCGATAAGGCAAAGCTCGAGGCCATCTTTAACCGCGACGAGGGCGCCCGCTATGTCGGCGAGTTTGCGATTGGCTGTAACCCACACATCACACGCGAGATGCTCGATACCCTGTTTGACGAAAAAATCGCAGGTTCTTTTCACTTGACGCCGGGAAGCTGCTACGACAACGCCTCCAATGGCAACACCAGCCGGATTCACTGGGACATGGTCTACCGGCAGTTCCCCGAAAACGGCGGCGGCGAAATTTATTTTGATGACGTCCTTGTGCGCAAAGACGGCCTCTTTGTGATCGATGCATTAAAAAATCTGAACCCAAAAGGCATAAGGTAAAGGCCCCCGCCCCATGATGCGCCACAGGGCGGGGAAAAAAAATCACGACAGGAGCGATGTGTCCATCTTGACAACTTTGTAGCCGCCAAAGTCACCCGGGAGTGGCGCGCCTTGACCCTGATCAACATACGCAAGAACAACCAGCTCTGCCTCGCTCTTTTCGTTGAGGGTAAAACCAACAGACACCTTTCTTGCGCCAAATTGTTTTTCCAGATTTGTCCTGTTCAATGCAGTGGAGATTTCGATGTATTCACTGGCCTTGATACCAAAGATCTTGAGAACAGCAGGGCTTGTCACAACATAGGCTGGCGGGAGTTTGTCTGGAGCATTATCTCCCAAAACCTTGACCGTCTTCCATGCCTTTTCGATCGCGGCATGTATTTCGGGTTTGTCGTGATATTTGTTCCAGGCAATCTGCAGTGTATTGCCAGCAAACTCCTTAAAGTTGGCGTTCTTGGTCCCCATCCTCGCCGCATCCATCCATAGCTGCACGAGGGTGTGTGAAGTGTCACCGCCAATGGCCGTGGCTGCAAGATAAAAGGCACGACTCACAATACCCGAATTGATGTGCACGCCATAGTTGTCGCTGGATCCAGTATAATAACCGTCCATGTCCTTGGGTTGGGAGTCTGTACCAATATCGGGGTGATCAACGTAGGCCGTGCCAGGATGACTCATGGATCTTAATGCCGGCTCAACTCTTTTGCCAGCCTTGTCTGTATAAGGAACCATGGCCGTTTTGCCAATGAACCAGACAGCCTCTGGTACCGGCATTTGACCCAGTGCATACTGCAGGGCAGAGATGCCAAAAGTATCGGCAAAACTCTCGTTGAGCGCACCACTCTGAGACCAGTAAGTGAGCCCGCCAAGGAGCATCTCGACAATACCGTGCCCCAACTCATGGGCAACTACTGTGAGGTCTTTTGCAAAATGATGAAAAATCTTGCCATCACCATCACCAAAATTAATTGTACCATCGACATAATAGGCATTGTTGTAAGCCTTACCAAGGTGAACCGCCGCCTTGATCACCAGACCCTTGGCATCGATAGAATTGATCCCCAACCCTTCAAGGTAATAGATAAGAGAATTGACAATACTCTGATAGGCATCATCGACGGCCTCGTCCCCCGTTGGTTTGTCACCTTTTTTTCGGACAAGATTTTTGGGATTCCACGATGCTCGGGATGCATTCTTGGCGTCGTATACCTCAAACCTTGCAATCCTCTCTTCGACAGGGACCTCTACCCCCGCCTCTGGGGCAAAGCCCTTTCTTGTCGACAAACGCTGAATCACAGGCGGTTTGCTTTGCCATGCCCTGAGTTGCGTTACCTTAAGCCTCTGCAGGTTAAGGCCGTCGGCCTGAACAGCCTGCTTTAAATACACTTTGCTGCCCTGCACGTCACCCTGCGCCGCCCTTCTTTTTGCAATCTCCTCAAATACATGAGGACCAACAAAAGGTGCTCCCGCCATCGGTGCTGTGGTCATTGGTGTGGAAAGTCTGCCGCCCATAAAAACTCCTGTTTAATGATTGTTATTAATTTGTTTTTGCTTGAGGTGCAGGATCTTACAAACTGACACGGCGTTGCAAGAGAGAAAACCAAAAAATGACGCCCCCCGTTAAAAATATTGATTTTGTGGCACCGCCTGTCGGTATGCTGCCCGTAAACACATGCGATTGTGCACCTTTATCGGTACTCTTTAATCGGAGCAAGGTGTACCACAATCAGCCCACATGATGGATATTTCTATATTGAGTGTCTGTCGGGAAATGCCCTGTTTACGTCATTGCGAGGAGCGTTAGCGACGAAGCAATCTCCCGTAACCAATCGATATCCGGGAGATCGCCACGTGGGCGCACAGCGTTAGACATGACCCCGTCATGTCCACCGCAACGCACCGCTCGCGATGACGTTCCTCTTTTGTTGTTCAAATCGAGGGTTTCCCGACAGACGCTATTTAGAAGACAATAAATTAGAGAGCATTATAAAGCTGCGCGAGATCTTACAAAAGACAGATATGAAGCTTTTAAAGATAAAATATCATCCAGCAGGGAGACGCCCGGTAGATCCGCTCATTCCGTTGGGATTGATATTTTTTGGAATGATGGAAAACAAATGGACGTTGAGATCGTTGGAAATGTTATCAAAGCTGGATGTGAGGGCATGGTGGTTGTGTGGTGGAGTGACATTGGAATTTGGGTGGTAATGGAGAGAAATGAATTAATCGACAGCCTTTTTCAAGAGGGGGTTTTTAGAGGTGGCCATAATTTTTTCTTTATTTCTTTTCCGTTAATCCATAATTCGGATTCACTTAAGTCTGTATCATCATCCCATGCAATTCCATAACCACCACACTCCACATGGACACAATTAAAGACGGCATCGTTATTGAGTGAAATAAAAGCTTCTTGATTTAAGAGTTTTGTGCAATCATAAATTTTTTTTATTCCGCGATCAAAAGTCACTTCCAGCTTCTTTGAGGCTAATGGCCTTACTGATTGTATTTTTGGATATTGTCCCATAGAACTACTCTAATCCTGGCAACTGTTTATACCGCTGTGTTTTCCACATGTTTTTTAATTCATTCTTGTATAGTCTTGCCCATTCCAGAATTAATTGTTTGGCCTTACTCGGCAGATCGCCCTCAATCATTTTTAATGTCTCAATATTGAACACACCATTAAACTCATTATACACCGCATGAAAATGCGGGACACCGTGTTCCTTGAAATACATCTTTATAAAAATCCCATAGAAACGAGCTATCACTGGCATGTTATAACCTCCAGATACTTTTTTAATGTTGCAACAGGTATTTATTCAAACAATGTCTCTTCAGCGAATCAAATGACCTTAAGCTGAGGCCCAGAATATCTCTAAGTTTGATGCATTGTCAAACAACCGTCAAAAATAGAAATAAATTTAAAGGACGAACATGTGATCATAGCACAGAAGAGAAGGTTGCTAATCAATGGGATCAAAGCGATGAATTATAATGCAGAAAAGTGGCTACAAATCATGTTCAAGAAGGAGCATAAAAAAACAGATGAGACCTTGTCGGTGATCAGAAATTTATGGCGACATCCCGGTCGCATCCGAAACAGCGGGAGAAAGGTCGAAGTAGAGTTGAAAGCCCTTGATATGCCGTCGATGCGGTCGAGTTTGGACAAAGTTATTAAAAAGATTAAAGAAACCAATCTATTGCGTCTTCCTGACGGTAGATCGTTGAATTTTACCCAAAATGAAAAATTATAACTTTTGAATCAACACCCGATGGAGTTCAGATACTTGTATTATACCTTGGTAGCCAGTCAATCATGTGCTAATTTCACCCTTCACATTTTTGGATATTGTTCAGGGCTTTCGCCAACACGATCGATGATCTGTGGGTATTTGTCCGCGCTGTTTTCTTTATTCAGACAGGATTCATCGCATCCCCGTTCCTTATCCCTTGCCATCCCACTCATGTAAAAACTGTTCAATAAATGTTTGCATATAAAGATGTCTCGTTTTGGCAAGTTGTTTACCTGCATTTGTTTTCATGCGGTCTTGTAACAGGAATAGTTTTTCGTAAAAGTGATTGATGGATGTTGACCGGATTTTTTTGTACTCCTCCGCTGACTTGTGAATCGTCGGTGTTACCTCTGGATTATGAATTGTGTTACCCAGTTTTGTGCCTGTGGCAAAACATCTGGCAAGTGTTTGACGTACAAATTGCTTTGTCTTGTCTATAACTTGCTCGTTTCGTGTTTGCATCAATTTCAACAGGTTAGGGATTTTTTGACTGTGAGAGTATCACCTTGCAAAGCATAGGAACTTTATCAAACCGAGAATTTCATAACAACCAAAATCAAGGCAAAAAAAGCAAAAACCTTGTGCCGCATGGTACAGGGCGTAGCGTGGCGATCCCTTTGCAACCATTGAATCATAGGGATTGCCGCGTCGCTTCGCTCCTCGCAATGACACGCATTGTTTTCATCTCGGCAATTATTGAGTGTCTGTCGGGAAATGCCCTGTTTACGTCATTGCGAGGAGCGTTAGCGACGAAGCAATCTCCCGTAACCAATCGATATCCGGGAGATCGCCACGTGGGCGCACAGCGTTAGACATGACCCCGTCATGTCCACCGCAACGCACCGCTCGCGATGACGTTCCTCTTTTGTTGTTCAAATCGAGGGTTTCCCGACAGACACTATTTAATCTTTCTTGGCAGGTGCAAGATTAAGATAATACCCCGCGATATCCTGAATCGCCCCTCGCCATTCATCACTTGATGTGTAATCTTCTTCTGTGACCACAATGATCGCGGGTGCGCTGATGTGCAGCATGGGTTGATCGGGTTTAAGCGGATAACAGGTAACGCGATCGGCCCTTTGATCGGCCCCAATAATTACATCGGCCTGACCAAGTAATGTGAGAAGCCTCTCCATCCCTTGAGCAGGTACGATAAGACACCCCACGTCACCAAGTTTTTTTATCTGAAAAATAAATTCTTGAATCTCTTTTGAGAGCATAATGTTGGTTTTAAGGGGTGCTATGAGCCTGTCGGACAACTCCTGTTTCGGAGGAGTCCTGAAAAATCATGTCCCGTGACAAAACGTAAAGACATGATTTTTCAGGGTTTGAAATATTTTGCAAGCGGCAAAATTTTCAAACTTCCGGAGAAACAGGAGTTGTCCGACAGGCTCCTATTATTTCGTAACAGCCCTTCACTCCATATTCTGAAATTTTATATACTCCTTAATAAACTCTGCAAGCAACTGCGGAAGATTCTCGGGGGTGGACTCGACTAAAAAGACAGGGAAATTTTGTTTTACAGTCTCCATACCCTCGCCAATCCCTATCCCCACTACGATAATCCCTTCTTTGGCCGCCTCTTCGCACCACTCACGTATCGTCTTGCCATCTGTGTAGGTCTCATCGCCATCAGTTAAAACAAACAAAAACTCCGTCTGACGCGGGTTGGTCCTGCGCGCCTCACGAATACGCTCTATCGAACCCCTTATCCCATCCCTGATGTTTGTGCCGCCCTGTCCCCATGTGTTGGTGACTACCTTATTGAACAGGTTATTTCTTTGCTCTGTCGTCTTGAGGGTGTCGTTAAATCCCTTGATGGGCACAAAGCTGTTATGAAATGCATCGAGGCTGTATGGCATTTTGAGTCTTTCAAAGACATCCACAAACAACGCTGATAGGCCAAGCCCGCCCTTTTCGTGCGAGGCCCCGTCGCTCATGCTCCCGCTCGCATCAAGGAGGAGGCTGAACCGGTAGTCTTTTTCTGTGGGTTCTATCATGCGTTCAAAAACCTTTAAGTCGGTCAGCAAGCCATGGATCGCCTTGATGGCGCGCTCAACATCTATGCGAGGCCCTGAGGTAAAATATCCATCGTATTCAAAATCGGTGTTTGGTTTTAAGAGCTGATCAAAGACCTGAAAGACGCGGTCGGGGAGATTGCCTAAATCGTGCCTCAATCTCGAATAAGTCTTGTCACGCAAGGCCTCCATCCTGTCCTTGTGATCGTTGTGACGCTTATCCAAAAAATCACCGAGCGTCCCCGGTTTAAACCCGCTATTTGGTGTCTTGGGCTCGCCCTCTGGTTTGTCATCAGGCTTGCCATATATCTTGGAGGCCTTTGCCTGCGCCTTGTTCATGTCATCACTGGGCGCGTGGATGGCGTTGATTTTTCCTGCCCTGTCTTGAATGATTTTTTTGGCCTGAGCGGAAAGGTCTTTGGGGTCAATGAGCGGGCCGCCCCCGTCTTGGGATTGACCTTGACCGTCTTGGGATTGACCTTGACCGTCTTGGGGTTGCCCTTCGCCACCTTGTCCCGCGCCGCCCTGCAATTGTTGTTCTACCTGTTTAATGGCCTGTTTGTATAACTCGTTAAAGATGGGATATATCTCCTCTTTTAAAATCTTCTCAAACGCCTCTACACGACGCAGCACTTGAATTTCATCAGGGAACGCCTCTGCCGGTCGTTCTGCAATCGCCCGCTGGACTGCATCCCACGCCCTTTCGATGGCAGGACCAACAACAGGGTCAGTATCCCACGGGCTTGTCCCGCCGTACTGCCTTGACATGAGGCCCTGTAAAAATGCCTCGTGCGGCAGGAGATTGGGGATCGCTGCTGTCGCAAGTTTATTGTAGCCATCATGATACATCTCCCTGCGATCGTCCCTAAAAGTATCGGCACGCCCCGGTGCCCTTTCGATCACACGCTCGTTGACCCTTAAATCATCCATGACATTCATAAAGGCCTGTTTTACAATATTTTGAAAAAAGAATCCCGAGCCGATACGCGAGATATCGGCATGTGCCCCCTCGTGAAGCGCACTTAAAAGAATCCGCTCCGGCGGGCGGTTTAACAGATAATGCGGGCCGATACGCATCACACGGGGGGATTCGAGTGTTATGGACATGGTTTGTGTATTGACATCAAACTCAAGCCTGATCTCGCTTGTACGCCCCATGGCCATGGCCATACCTGTGAGGATCTGTTTTAACTCGCTAAACCGCTCCTCTATGATTTGAATATCCTCTTCGGAATATTGTGTGCGCGCATTGGCTAATTTTAGTCGAACCGTGGGGTCAACGCTGTCAAGCGATGGTGTCTTGTTTGCAGCAGGCGGGCGGTTTCTCCATCGCGGGTGGTAAACCATCCCCGGTGAGATAGCCTCTGGGACATTGCGTTTTGAGGGCGGGGTAGATGGGGTTAACGTTGGAGCAGTTGGCACAGGCAATGAAGGCGCTGTTATATTAACGGGGCTTGTAACAGGCGTCGTTGCTGGACCTGCTGGTGTTGCTAAAACAGGTGGCGGTGATGGCGTTGGCTCAATATGACGATAATGTTTAAACCCCATCATCTGGTCGATCTCTTGTGCCGTGTACTCAAAACCCATCATGATCTCGTTGGTGCGCGAGCGCAGGGCATCGGACTGCAACTGCACACCCTGATACCCGTAGGTGTTGCTCACCATGATCAACTGAAAATTATCGCCGCGCTCCAAAAATTCCTCTTGCCCATCCTCACCCACAACCCATATCCCGCCATCGTGATCCAAGAGCGTGTTTAATTCCTCCAACACATCAGGCCGTGCAAATGCCGCCTCGTCTAGGATCATCAGATATTTTTTACCTGGGTTTTGCTTTGCGTTTCTTAAAGCCTCTACCAGTTTTGAGGGGCAGTGTGTAAAACCGATACGGGGGTGTTTGGAATGGCTACTTAAATATACGGGCTTCATCTCACCCTTTAAATCAGATGGACCTGTCTGCGGTGTGAGTGTGTCAAGGTATACTTCGGCGCCGAGCAGTCGCCCTGCAAAGACCGCAAGCAGTGATTTTCCGGTCCCAGAAGGCCCTTTAAGCCAGATGTCATAGTTGTGCTGGACAGAATACAATATGGATCGCAAATACCGCGCCGTTGTTGGATTATCCTTAATCCCCATCTCCTGCGCGATCGCCTGCGCTGTTTGTGCGTCAACGCCGTAGGGTTTGTAAACCTCATTTAAAGTTAACCTGCCTTGTCTCTCAAGGAACACAGCAACATCTGCATCCGTAATCGTGACTGCGCCGTATTTTTGATTTTTAACCAATTCAAAAAATAATTTTTTGTCTGCAGTTAAAAGTGAAACACCCGCCGTCTCGTACATGACGCTTAACACATCCTGCGCGGTTGCACCCTCTCTCAAACCTTGCAGCCCTTCTGCCATGCGCATCAGGTGTCTTAGGTTCCACACATAACCCTCTGCGTGGTCACCAATATTGTGGGACCTGATGTTTGAATCCATTGCCTTGTAAAAAGCGACCAACTGCGTGTAAATATCCTCACCGCCCTTGAATCGATCCCCCAACCCTTGATAGCGGCTCTTAAGCAGGGCGATCATTTCTATCTCAGAATATTCAGGGGCATTAATTTCAATCGCGCGGTTTCTTAAGGCCTCGTTCATGTCGCGACGACCGGGGCCTTCGGGGTTCTGCGTGGCGATCATCCTAAAACTTGGGTGGATGGGTGTGCGGACAGTCCTTTGTTTAAGGGGATCAAAATAATCAAACCCGTCGGTGATGTCCGCTAATATTTCCATTAAAAATGAAAGCGATCCCGGCTTAGCTAAATTGATCTCATTTAATATAAACAGGTCCCCGTTTATCAATGCCCGTGCGAGCGGGCCGTCGGTTAAAATAAATCCTGTCTTGCCATTGGCTATCACACCAATCCTCTGCATCATTGCCTCTTTTGAGAGATAACGGTGACAGTTAAACTGCTGTGTGTTCCAGCCCATAATGCGCCCGAGATACCGCCCCGCCTCGGTCTTACCCGACGCAGGCGGGCCGGATACAAGCACAAAGCGATTAATGGCGAGGCTCTGCACAACTTGATCTAAAAGGTTGTGCGCAGAGATGAGGGTTGGATCAAAGTGTGGATCGGAGAGATTGATTGTTGGGTCGGGGTTTATTGTTGAATCATTGGCTGACTTGCGGAGTGCACCCGCTAGTACCTTTATATTCTCACTCAGGTGAGAGGCCTTGTTTGTGGGGGTGATGCGGGCAAAAGTATCTGCGGATGCTGATAGCATGCTTGTGAGCTTGTCATAAACACCTTGGAGTTCGGCCTGTAATTCATCGTTAAAATATTTTTCTTTAAGTCTTAAAAGGATAAAGGGCGCTTGCTTCTCAGAATTCAGATCAGGATTTGCACACAACATCAAAAGGGTATCTTTGGCTGTTTGAAGGGCCTGCCCTTTCTCCGGTTCTTGTAATTTTGTGGACAAATCAAGCAGGGCCTTAGCAGAGCCTTCTATAAAACGGACTGCCACATCTGATGACCCAACACAACCGCACAACGATTTAAATGTATCCGTTATTATCCGTAATACTTGGGTCTTCTGAGGTTCATGCAGTTTCTCTAATAGTTTGCCAAGGATCATGGCGACCATAAATTTAGTCAATAAAGCATCGTTACTGCTTTTTTTAGTGTCAGATATTATTTCCTGACATGTCGCAAGAAGCCCTTTCACCAACTGTTGCAGGAGATCACCTTCCCATTCATGAGATCTTTTACCAAGATACTCGATTACAGCATCCCTATTCCAAGTACCATCTCTGAGTCGCCTGAGTAATATAGCTATCGATTTCTCTAAAACTGCATCCCTCGACTCGGCCTCAAATTTGTCGGCATGTTCAGCAATAGCTGCAACCGCATGACTATTTATAATGCGGGTGTTTTGATTATATAGCAGCCACAGGTTGTCCTTAACTTTTTTAATAATATTTTTCCATTCATCACCCTCAAGCCTGTCGGACAGGCCCATCAAGTCTCTGGCAGCATCGGCCATAACCCTTGGCGCAGCATCATTACTCAATTCATTGAGCGTTGTTGCAACCTTTTGGAGGATTGTTTCTTTATCAACGCCACTCAATTTGTCTAATATCCGGCAAAGCTTGCCTGCGGCTTCTTGACGGGTATGTTCGTCATGATCATCCAATAAACCCACAAGCACCTTAATTGAGGCATCAAAATTTGCCCCCTCTAGTTTATCAATAAGATTACCCAGCGCTTCTGCCGCTCTTCTGATATACTCTGCGGCCTCAGCAGGAAGTTTACACAGACGCGCGAGTGTCTCTACTGCTGTCGTTAAGACAACCCCCTTTTGCGGTTCCGGCATTTGGTCAATCAAGCCCATCATATTCTCTACCGCTAATCGGGGCAGGTCTTCGTTGATGTAGTTACACTGTTCTGTAAATTGCTCTACATATAGTGTAAGCGCCTTCTGTCTTTGCACGCCTGTTAGCCTCTTTGATACCTCAAACAGCGCACTCAGGAGGGAAACTTTATCATAACCTTTATAAGCCGGTATCAAATCTTCGAGAAGATCAAGGGCCATATCCGGATCTGAAATCGCAATTGCCTGTGCAATATCTGTTTTGTCAACCCCGGACAGCCACGTCCCCTCAGCGGCCTTGTCAATCATGACCTCCAACGCCCCCTTGTTAACATTAAACTCCATTGGCTTAAGCTGTATCGCCTGCTCTAAGACCTTGCTATAAACACCCGCCTCAACATCAGGTATTTGCACCCCCTGCAAAATCACGCTGAGCCTAAACCCCAGTCTGCCATCGCGTTGCTCCGGCTTTAAACGCGCACCCAGTGTGAGCCACAGGGCCCGTGCTACAATACGGGCCTTATCCTCAGGCGTGCTGTCTTTATTTGCAAAGAGGCCAAGATATTTTCTGATCCTCTTGACCTCCCTTAAACTTACCTTGGCCTCGCCCTCACCCTCTTCAATAAAAACCTCGCGGACCTTGTGCAGGGCCACACCCAAAGATTGCGCGAGTGCGCCTGTCATGATGGGTGTTGTGGGCGGGGTGCTGGCATCTTGATCCATAAGGAGTTGGGCGATCTCCGCTGCCGTGTACTCAAAACCCATCATGATCTCGTTTGTGCGCGAGCGCAGGGCATCGGACTGCAACTGCACACCCTGATACCCGTAGGTGTTGCTCACCATGATCAACTGAAAATTATCGCCGCGCTCCAAAAATTCCTCCTGCCCATCCTCACCCACAACCCATATCCCGCCATCGTGATCTAGGAGTGTGTTTAATTCCTCCAACACATCAGGCCGTGCAAATGCCGCCTCGTCCAGGATCATCACGTATTTTTGTGTTGGGTTTTGTCTTGAGTTTCTTAACGCCTCTACGAGTTTTGAGGGGACGTGCGTAAAACCTATTTGGTCAGAGTTGCTCAGGTACACTGGCTTCATCTCGCCCTTTAAATCAGACGGGCCTGTCTGTGGTGTGAGTGTGTCAAGGTATACTTCGGCGCCGAGCAGTCGCCCTGCAAAGACCGCAAGCAGTGATTTTCCGGTCCCAGAAGGCCCTTTAAGCCAGATGTGATAGTTGTGCTCGATGGAATATAATATGGAGTGCAGATACCTTGCCGATGTGGGCAGGTCTTTGATTCCCATTTCTTGTGCAATCTCCCGTGCCGTTTGTTCGTCAACGCCGTATGGTTTGTAAGCCTCACTTAAAGTTAACCTGCCTTGTCTCTCAATAAACCCCGCAACATCTGCATCGGTGATTGTAATAGCACCGTATTTTTGATTTTTGACCAATTCAAAAAATAATTTTTTGTCTGCAGTTAAAAGTGAAACACCCGCCGTCTCGTACATGACGTTTAACACATCCTGCGCGGTTGCACCCTTTCTTAAATCTTGCAGCCCCTCTGCCATACGCATCAGGTGTCTTAGGTTCCACACGTAACCCTCTGCGTGGCCACCAATATTGCTCGACCTGATGTTTGAATCCATTGCCTTGTAAAAAGTGACCAACTGCGTGTAGATATCCTTGTCACCCTTGAATCGATCCCCCAACCCTTGATAGCGGCTCTTGAGCAGGGCGATCATTTCAATCTCGGAATATTCTGGGGCATTAATTTCAATCGCGCGGTTTCTTAACGCCTCGTTCATGTCGCGACGGCCTGGGCCTTCGGGATTCTGCGTGGCGATCATCCTAAAACTGGGGTGGATGGGTGTGCGGACAGTCCTTTGTTTAACGGGATCAAAATAATCAAACCCGTCGGTGATGTCCGCTAATATTTCCATTAAAAATGAAAGCGATCCCGGCTTAGCTAAATTGATCTCATTTAATATAAACAGGTCCCCATTTATCAATGCCCGTGCGAGCGGGCCATCGGTTAAAATAAATCCTGTCTTACCATTGGCCACAACACCAATCCTTTGCATCATTGCCTCTTCTGAAATATAGCGGTGACAGTTAAACTGCTGTGTCTTCCAGCCCATGATGCGCCCGAGATACCGCCCCGCCTCAGTCTTACCCGATGCGGGCGGGCCAGACACAAGCACAAAGCGATTGATGGCGAGCCCCTCCGCCAGTTGATCCAAGAGATTGTGCGCGGAGATGAGGGTTGGATCAAAATGCGGGTCGGATAAATTGATTTTAGGATTGGGGTTTATTGTTGAATCATTGCCTGACTCGCAAAGGACACCCGCCAAAACCTTTAAATTCTCTCTTAAGTGAGAGGCAGGGTCTTGTGAATCGATGCGGGGAGTACCTTCAATCGTCGTGAAACTCAAATCCACAAAACGCAGATTACTCCTGCTCACATCTGCCTGATACTCATCGATAAAATACTTTCTCATAAGACAAGAAAGGACATCATGGGCCTTATAGCCAAGCACACGACTGCTGTCTTGAGAAAGCCGCTTAAGCATATCATAGACGTTTCTTAAAACTCTTGCATCAATATTGCGTTCTACTAGCAAATCAAGATACTGAGGCAATATATTCAGCATCTCGAGGCGAAAAAAATGCAAAACATTGAGGTTTAGGGTGTTACTTAAGCATATGTTCGACACCTCAATCAAAATTTTTTCCAAATCATGGGATTCGAGTTCTCCAACAATATTTAAAATGGATTTAATTGCTGTGGCCTTTTCTTGCACACTAAATTGCATATGAGGATCCCTGATATTCCCAATTATTTTTTCGATATTTTTCTTTTTTAGCGTTTTATCTGTTGTTGTCAGCGGGTTTTGAGATGATTGGACCAGTGCCGCACTTGCCGCATACCTGACATTGATGGAATTTTCATCCATGCTTAACGTGGTCAGGAGACCTAAAACCATCTGCAATTTTGTGCCGCTCAGTTTGAGACTGATTTTCCCCAGTAAATCGGCAGTCAATTCGCGGATTGCAAACTCAGAATCTTTTGCGGTTTGTTTCAATAAATCACAGACCGAGTCAAGCTCTTCAGCGTTTAACCTGTCACTCAGTTGTATGAGACAACCAAGAGATTTTCTAGATTCATCCCCTTCGGATTCGCCCATTTCAATCAAGGTTCTGAAGGCAACCTCCCATGCTTCATTTTTCTCACTGCCAGAAAGTTGATCTGAAACATGCACAAGGATCACGGCCGCATTTCCTGCAATGTAATAATCATCTTCACATCGATCTATTAAGGTCATAACAACTTCGTCCAATATTGCCTTTTTTCGTGCATCATCCAATCTTGTAGAAAGTCTTGCCATGCCCTCCAACATATCTAAAGGGATAACATCTTCAACATCGGCAAAAAAATCTTTATCAAGCAGCTCTTCATAGTCCTCACGGAGCAGACGAATTGCCTCCTCAGCAAATAATCGATCTAAGTGAAGTCCAGCATTCACCAGTGCCTGCATTGCGCGCTTCATGACATGGGGATCATCTCTACTTGCCTCCTTGTAATACTTTAAGATGTATTCACGAGAAAATTCAGGATTAACTTCGACAACTGCATTTGAAAACTGGAGGGCATCACAATTCTCTAACCATGAGCCTTTAGTCGATTCACCAATCATGGCCTCCAACGCCCCCTTGTCTATATCAAACTCCGTAGGCTTTGGCTGAGTCGCCTGTATCAAGGCATTTTGATAAACACCCGCCTCAACATCAGGTATTTGTATCCCCTGCAATGCCTCGCGCAACCTCGACCCCAGCCTGCCATCGCGTTGCTCCGGTTTTAAACGCGCACCCAGTGTGAGCCACAGGGCCCGTGCTACAATCCGGGCCTTATCCTCAGGCGTGCTGTCTTTATTTGCAAAGAGGCCAAGATATTTTCTGATCCTCTTGACCTCCCTTAAACTTACCTTGGCCTCGCCCTCACCCTCTTCAATAAAAACCTCGCGGACCTTGTGCAGGGCCACACCCAAAGATTGCGCGAGTGCGCCTGTCATGATGGGTGTTGTGGGCGGGGTGCTGGCATCTTGATCCATAAGGAGTTGGGCGATCTCCGCTGCCGTGTACTCAAAGCCCATCATGATCTCATTAGTGCGCGAGCGCAGGGCGTCAGATTGTAGCTGTACGCCCTGATACCCGTAGGTGTTGCTCACCATGACCATTTGAAAATTATCACCGCGTTCTAAAAATTCCTCGTTACCATCCTCACCCACAACCCATATCCCGCCGTCGTGGTCTAAGAGCGTGTTTAACTCCTCTAACACATCGGGCCGTGCAAATGCCGCCTCGTCCAGGATCATCACGTATTTTTGTGTTGGGTTTTGTCTTGAGTTTCTTAACGCCTCTACGAGTTTTGAGGGGACGTGCGTAAAACCTATTTGGTCAGAGTTGCTCAGGTACACTGGCTTCATCTCACCCTTTAACTCAGACGGGCCTGTCTGCGGTGTGAGTGTGTCAAGGTATACTTCGGCGCCGAGCAGTCGCCCTGCAAAGACCGCAAGCAGTGATTTTCCGGTCCCAGAAGGCCCTTTAAGCCAGATGTGATAGTTGTGCTCGATGGAATATAATATGGAGTGCAGATACCTTGCCGATGTGGGCAGGTCTTTGATTCCCATTTCTTGTGCAATCTCCCGTGCCGTTTGTTCGTCAACGCCGTATGGTTTGTAAGCCTCACTTAAAGTTAACCTGCCTTGTCTCTCAATAAACCCCGCAACATCTGCATCGGTGATTGTAATAGCACCGTATTTTTGATTTTTGACCAATTCAAAAAATACTTTCTTGTCTGCGGTTAACAGCGAGACACCTACCGTCTCGTACATGACGTTTAAAACATCCTTCGCAGTTGCGCCTTCACTCAAATATTGTAGCCCCTCTGCCATGCGCATGAGATGTCTTAAGTTCCATACATACCCCTCTGCGTGATCACCAATATTGCTCGACCTGATGTTTGAATCCATTGCCTTGTAAAAAGAGACCAACTGCGTGTAGATGTCCTTATCACCCTTGAATCGACCCTCTAAGCCTTGATAGCGGCTTTTAAGCAGGGCAATCATTTCGATCTCAGAATATTCGGGGGCGTTGATCTCGATAGCGCGGTTTCTTAAGGCCTCGTTCATGTCGCGACGCCCTGGGCCTTCGGGATTTTGCGTGGCAATCATCCTAAAACTCTGGCGGATTGGTTTGCGGACTACTCTTTTTAATTTCGGATCAAAATAATCAAACCCGTCGGTGATGTCCGCCAAGATTTCCATTAAAAATGCCAGCGACCCCGGCTTTGCCAGGTTGATCTCGTTTAATATAAACAGGTCCCCATTTATCAATGCCCGTGCGAGCGGGCCGTCTGTTAAAATAAATCCTGTCTTGCCATTGGCCACAACACCAATCCTTTGCATCATTGCCTCTTTTGAGAGATAACGGTGACAATTAAACTGCTGTGTGTCCCAGCCCATGATGCGCCCGAGATACCGCCCCGCCTCGGTCTTACCCGATGCGGGCGGGCCAGACACAAGCACAAAGCGATTAATGGCGAGCCCTTGCACTAATTGATTTAAAAGATTGTGCGCAGAGACGAGGGTTGGGTCAAAGTGCGGGTCGGATAAATTGATTTGGGGATTGGGGGTTATGGTTGAATCATTGGTTGACTCGCGAAGGACACCCGCCAGTACCTGTATATTCTCACTTAAGTGGGAGGCCTTGTCTGTGGGGGTGATGCGGGCAAAACTTTCTGCGGATGATGTTGCAAAACTGTTGAATCGATCTCTAATCATCGCTTTTTCTGCGTTGTATTGTTCGGGAAAATATCTTCTTTTAATCTCAAAAAGAATGCGCGTGGCCTCGTTTCTAATTCTTCTAGTGCTAAATTTATCTTGGCACATCCCCTCTAGAATTCTAACGGCAATCTGCAAAGTGGCGCCATCCATTTGATCGGAGATGTCATCAATAACTTTTAGAGCAAATGTTGAACTGCTCTCCCGCTCAATAATATTATCTCCCAACTCGTTAAGCCGACCCTCTATCCTTTGTAAAAAAACCACTTTTTGATGTGTTGATTGTCTGCGGGTCAATTCTGATATTGCTCTAGTTTTATCCTTTGTTAAGTCAGGAATAGGTCTGGGAATATCCTCAATCCAATCCTCAATTAAAGTCAGGACCTCTTGTCTTTCAGTTTCCTCAAGTCCGTCGGACAGCTTAATCAAGGCAAGCACAGTATCAACTGTAGTGAAATTGTATTCGCTCTTTTTTATAAGTGATTTGGCTTCATCTACAAACTGACGAAGAAGTAAGGACCATCGACTATCTCCAAATTGATCAGATAAACCTGCTATTACTTCTATTGCTTGGGACTGAGCATCCTCACTAAGTCTGTCTTTACCACACATCTCTTCAAGAAAATTCATGGCCTTCTGAATAAGTCTTTCCCTCTCATTTTTCTCCAGTTCCATTGGCAATACTGTGGACCCAAAACCAACTCCACTCCTCTGACGTTCTTCCTGCTCCAGTTTGTTGGTCAACTCCAACAACCCTTTTGCCGCATAAATTCGCGCATTAAAAGAAAGGAACGGGTGCTGCATATGATCTTCGAGCAAACTGATAATTTTTGTAGACGCCGCGTATTTTTGTGGGTCTAATTCATCAAACAATCCCAGCAGAACATCAGTCACCAATATTATTTTATAGATAACTTGAAACCCCTGCCCGACAGAGGCCCTTTCTATCCAAGTATTCCAGTTTAACAGATTATCTCTATCCGTCTCATCCATCTTTTTTAGAATACGGCAGATCATCTTGGCAGTATCTTGCCTGTTATCTCGCGACCAACCCAGTTTATAACGAAAGATTTTAAAAGCAAGCGCATGCAAATTTTCTTTATCCAATTTGTCTATAAACTTATCTAAAGCTAGAAAGGCCTCTGACATATCTGCCATGTCTATCAATATTTGGATAGTACTTTGAAGCTCCTGTCCATGCAGTTTGTCAGCAAGACTTGCCAGTGCCAACACAGCAGCCTTTTGAACATCATTAAACGGTGAATTACAATAGCCCTGTAACAAACCTATTGCTAACTTGGGTTCAATATCAAATAACACCCTTGCAAATTCTACCTCGCTTAAATTTGCAAACAATGTTCCCTCGGTGACCTTATCAATCATCACCTCAATCGCCCCCTTGTCTATATCAAACTCCGTAGGCTTAGGCTGAGTCGCCTGCATCAAGGCTTTGCGGTACACCTCGCGATCAATGCCGGGGATATTAAGTTTAAGGAGTATATCTTTTAGCCCCTGCCCCAAGGTGCCGGCCCTCTGCTCAGGTGTCAGGTGGGCGCCAAGGGTTAGCCACAGGGCGTTTGCGACGGACACCGAAAAACCCATGGTCTCCGAAAATCTCTCAATGTGTTGCCTGATCCTCTGTCCCTGACGGATGCTGACCGTCGCATCGGGGAGACCTTGCTCTATAAAAAAGTCACGCGCCTCTCTTAAAACATTGCCAATGCTAAAGGCATTTTCTACAACAGGGCCTGATGTCATGTCGTCATCAATACCCAGTGCCAGCAAACCATCGTCCTGATTAACGGTCCCACCGCCCGCAACAAGAGCCCCACCACCAACCATAAGCCCCGCATGTGCCGCCCCCTCACGTTTTGCATCGGCCCACATCCGTGCGTTTCCGTATTGAAGTGCAGTGGCAAGGACTGTTGCCCCCTCGATGTTTGCCATTGCGGCCGCATCTTTTGCGGTGAGGCGTTTGCCAGGGAGCGGTTTTACTGCCCCGTGAGGCAGTGTCGGTTGATAAAGGATTCTCTGTGGGCCTTGTGCTGTCGATATACGGTGTTGTTGTGTTGGGACAGTTTGTGGGGAGTAAGCGTCTTTATGATGGTCTTCGGTAGAAGTTGTTGTATTGTTTTTTCCTAAAGAGGCGCCGCCCGCCGTGCCAGAATTTGGCAATCGGTTTAAGAACCCATTAAGAAGATTAATGAGCGGCTTAAACATAACAAAACACTCTTTTCTATGGGATCTAAAGGCCCCTTATATATAAGTGCAAGTAAGGTGCCACAAAGGGTGCCAGATACAAAAAAAAAGTATAAATTGAGGCGTTTTTTTGTTTATGAATTTCAAAAGGTTAGAGGGTGTTGCCCCTGACAGTCTTTATCACCGCTATAAAACGATTAAAAAGCCTGGATTTTGTGTCAAATGTTCAACGGGGGTGATCAAGATGATAAAGGAGTTTCTTGCCTATGCAGATGACTCGCCTGTATCGGCACCCTTGGATCAGAGCAGGGTGTACCACAACCTGCCAATCCATTCGCGAAGGGCAAGGGATGATAATTCAAGACCCCCCGATTGCGGCAGAATATTG
>JADGCS010000054.1 GCA_015228875.1 Deltaproteobacteria bacterium
TTGGGTAAAAGAAAAAGCCCGCCAGATCATTATCCGTTGCTGTAAAAACCATCCCCTTCACGTATGGTATCAAGAGGCTCTGAAAAATCTCGAACATCTCGCCTGTCGGCTAATCCTTTTAAACAGGGCCTAAAACGGCTGCCGTAGCAATCAAAAAAAAACAGATCCCGGTTCAAGTAAAGGTTGAAGTGTTTCTAAACCAGGTAAAATGACAGCCAATCCTTTAATACCAAGCGTTTGCAGTCCAAAAAAAACCAGAAAAATTGTCAAAAAAATCCCAAAAATCTGATTTTTTCAAAAAAGCCCCCCAGAAATTATAGTGCATATCAGGGTGTTATGTCACTCGCGGAAAAAAGGCAAAAAAACCACGCAACTCGACTATAAAAATTACGATACTTCCATTGATCAAAACGTCGCATTAATGTAATTGCCCTGCTTGTCATCCCTGCCCCCGCCTGCGCGAGGGCGTGAATAACAGGAATGCTGGAATGACAGGAAAAAGATTATGAAACGCAACGCCCTCATTTTTTTTACTCTCTGCCTCTTTTGCCTCTGCACCGCTTTGGATGCTCACGCCAAGCCCACAAAACCCCTGATCACATTTCCACCGCGTGGCAGGGTTGCACCTGTAAGAATCCCTTTTAAAAAACCCTGCATGAGCAAGAATGACGCCATTCGCAGGTTCGGCGGTTTTAACAACATTTTTGGCCGCAACACACTTCGCTACAACGACTGCGACGAGGATGGCTTTGACTCTGTGGGTCAGGGTGGCACGGATTGTAGTGACTATGATGCCAGTGTTAACCCCTCTGCAACCGAGATCCCCTACGATGGCAGGGACAACGACTGCGTGGGGGGTGATCTTGTTGATGTAGACGGCGATGGGTTTGGTGCGGTGGCTGTTGAGGGTGGTACAGACTGCGATGATGACAACCCCGCGATAAACCCCACTGCCGTTGAAGTTTGCGATAATATTGATAACAACTGCGTTGGCGGGATTGATGATGGAATTGCGGCGATCCCCGCAGACAATACCCAAGGGCGGTGCGCAGAGAATATTAAAATTTGCGTTGCGGGTGATTATGTGGATGCGGGAACAAACTACACACCAACAGCAGAGATCTGCGACGGTGTTGATAATGACTGTGCGGGCGGTGTTGACAACGGTTTAACCGATCGCCCGGCAGATAACACCAACGGCGAATGTGCTGGCAACACCCTGCAATGCAATGGGGTAGCAAGCTGGCAGCCAAAGGCCTCCAACTACATTCCCACAGATGAAATCTGTGACAATAAAGACAACAACTGCAACGATGCTGTTGATGAAGGTGTTCCCCATATTCCCTCCATCAACACGCAGGGGCTGTGCTCGGCCAACATTAGGGTTTGTAGCGGTGGCACGTTTATTAACTTGGCTACAAATTATATACCAACTACTGAGATGTGTGACGGCCTAGACAACGATTGTGCAAACGGCATTGATGACGGCCTAGCCGATCGCCCTGCAGCCAACACGCAGGGTGCGTGTGCTGGCAATATGGAATCATGCGAAGGTTCTCGCGGGTGGCAGGCCCTTGTTACAAATTACACACCCACTACTGAGATTTGCGATGGCATTGATAACGACTGTGCCGGCGGTGTTGATAATAGTTTAGTGGATCGTTTAACAACAAACCAAAACGGTGCGTGTTCAGGAAATAAAGAACATTGCTCTGGCGCATCAGGCTGGCAACCATTACCAACAAATTACACACCCATTGCTGAAACCTGCGACGGCCTCGATAACGACTGCGCCGGCGGCATTGACAACGACCTTGCAGACCGCCTCACCTCAAATCAAAACGGTGAGTGTGAAGGTAATCTTGAACACTGCGAGGGTTTAGCGGGTTATCAACCTAAGATAACAAATTATATTCCAACCGCAGAGGTCTGCGACGGGCTGGATAATAATTGTGCAAGCGGTGTTGATGAAGCCCTGCCGCTTTACACGTGGTATAAAGACGCCGACGACGACACCCATGGCAACCCTGATATATATGTTACAAATTGCTATTTGGCTTATTCCACCTATGTATCTAACTCAGACGACTGCAACGACACCGACCCCACAATCAACCCGAGCGTTGCCGAAGACCTCACCCGCATTGGTGATGAAAACTGCGATGGCCAAGGCATAGGCAATCTAAGCGAGGCTGACGCCGTGTTTGAGGGCGATACGGCGAGTGATTATACAGGTTTCTCGATGGCCAATGTGGGGGATATGGATGGGGATAACGTGCCAGATATTTTGGTGGGGGCGCCGGGGTTACGAAGTGGTGAGGCCTACGGCAATGGTGAGGCTGTTTTATTAAAAGGAGATGTGGCGGATTTTATAGATGCGGGTGCCGAGATTTATCACAGGGGTTTTATAGATAAGTCTTGGGCAGGCGCCGCTGTTGCCAGTGCGGGTGACATGAATGACGACGGCGTACCCGATATTATTATTGGGGCTTCTGATACAAATAATTTTACAGGCGCCGCTTATCTTATTTATGGGCCGTATACGGATGATATTGGGCTAAGTGAGGCTGATTATACGTTTGCGGGGGTAACAACAAATAACAGAGCAGGTGATGTTGTTGGTTCAGCGGGTGATTTTAATTGTGATGGTTATGGTGATTTATTAATTGGCGCGGGGGCCAATGATAGTGGGGCACTCAACGCAGGCGAGGTCTATGTGGTCTTTGGTCCTCTCGCAACTGGTTCAATGAATTTAAACTCTGCAAACGTGAAAATAAGGGCTACTGAGGCATGGAGCTTATTCGGATACTCGGCTGTTTCAGCAGACCTTGATCACGATGGTTGCTCCGATCTTGTTATTGGCGCCATGATGGCCGGCCCCACTGACAACGGTAAGGTCTATGTCTTTAAAGGGAGCGAATCCCCCGCAAGCCTTATAACAACCGCATCAGCCGATGCCGTGTTTACAGGCGGTACATATGGCGAGTGGGCGGGTTCTGGTTTGGCCATTAAAGAAGATGGTGACTTGACCGGTGATGGCAATGTTGATCTGGTTATTGGTTCACAATACAACAGTTGCAATGATGAATGGAGCGGCGCTGTTTACATTGTCTCTGATCCCTTAACCAGCAAGACGCTCTCTACATCAGAGGCAGCCTTTATTTGCGGTGATGGAAGTTTTGACCAACTTGGTGACTACAGCAGTTCGCTCGACATCGGCGACCTTGACGGCGACGGGGTGTATGATTTGGTGATTGGGAATGAGAGTAATGGGGATGCTCCGGGCAAGGCTTTTTTGTTTATGGGACCTGTGGGTGGGGTGATGAATGCCTCTGATGCGGATCAGGTGTTGATAGGTGAAATCAGTTACGGTGGTTATGCCGGCAGGTCTAGCATCTTTATTGATGACATAAACGGTGATGGGATTTTAGAAGTTGGTGTGGGTGATCCGTACTACGGCACCGGCTCAGAGGGCCGCGCATATATTATTAATGGCAGTTTGCTGTTTCCCTGATTATTGATCTATAAATTTCACTTCGGTGCCCAATGTTCAAAACATCTACAACCTTGTTTTTAAAACCAATCGTATAGATGATCCTGTAATTTTTTTTAACCTTGATTCGGTAAACGGCAAAGGCAAGGCCATGCAATTTTTTTGTCCCCTGCGGCATTGGCTCTTTGGTCATGGCATCCAGTTTTATGCTGATTGCTTTTCTGATGTCCTCTGGCAAGTGCTTTAAGGCCGTTTGTGCGGACCGAGTGATCGTGATCTTATAACAGACCATCTTTTTTGAGCCCTTTTTTTACCGACTCCCATGTAACGCGGGGCTCGTCTTTTGTTTTTAATACAGCCATTAAGTCCTCATAATCCTCAACGAGTTTTTGCCATTCTTTATAGTCCAAAAGAACTTTTTTGCGGCCGCTTTTATCTTTAACCACTTCCGCCATACGTACCAGTCTTTCTAAAAAACTTATTTGTTTATTTTTTTTAACCGCTTTTTTATTTTTGCTCAATCTGCTTTTTTTTTGTCTGTGGTCTCTCAAAATTGCAAGCATGGAGGTCAATAAAGTTTCTTTGAATGGCATGCCAGCACCAAAGATGATACCTGCTGTCAAAGGCAATACCGTTTCATTATCTGCGTTATCAATTAATATTAACGACTTGGTTGTCTCGTCCGTGACAATCAGTTTGTCATCTTTTAAGATGATGGCACTTGCTTTGAAATCAATCGTTTTACCAGGCACAGCGTCTGCAAGCTTAATTGTTTTGGTTACCACAGGTTTGGCAATCACGGTTTTTGCGTCTGACATAAGAGGTATGACCGATATGTTTTGATCGTCCTTGTTGAGAACATAAAGGTTGCCACTTTTGGAACTAAAAACCATTGATTGTGGATTTTTACCAACCGCAACGGCCTTACTGTCTTCAATCGTACCGTTGTTTGCATTTGTATCAAAATCACCAAGCCATACCTTTGAGTCTTTATTATCAAGGATTGCAAAATTAACTTCACCTGTTTCTGAATCACCATGATACGACGCAATGTCACGAACATTAACTGTAGATGCAGATTTCCAAATCTCACCACCTAATCGCCAAGCAGGCATGTGTCCTGTGTCCTCAATTGCCCTTATCCTGATATTGGTATCGTCTTCGAAAACAACAATTCTCCAGTTGTGTGTACCAACCGTCACCCCCCCAAACCCCAACGTCCTCGTATGCCTGATCTCATTGCCTTGGGTGTCGGTGTCGCCGTCGGTAATAATAATTGGTTTATGTCTACTAGGCCACCACTTTTCCCCCGTCACCGCATAATTCAAAACACCTTTGCTCGCACTCTCCTGCTCAATCCCATAATACAAAACCCCATTCAGCGCCCTTAAAAACGTGTAGGCCTTGGCGTTGGGGTCAATGGCCTTTTCGCCGGTGTCGATGACCGTGCCTGCGTTGTAGTCAAGGAGTTGCACGCCGTTATCACCCATCACGCCTACGAGGGAGTCGGTGTCCGCGTAGGCAAGCGCTGTGCCGTCTGCGTCAAAGGTTTTGTAGCCAAGGTTGTAGTCGCCGGTAACCCGCATACCGCTCCCATCATCACGTGCCACCACACCATTGTCATCGGCAATCGAATACAACTCGCCATTAACGTCCTTGATATCATCGGGCGTATTGCCAACGTAAAGCAGATTTTTTTGAATGGCGTCCTTTACCGGTGTGCCCACATTCCCGGACTCGTCCACAACTGCTACATAAACCTCTGACACACTCTCATTTACAAGTGACAAAAAGCATTCATACGATCCATTAGATTGCACATCACAACACTCAACCCCATCGCTTTCACACACAGACTGCGCCTCACTTTGCGCGTAGGCCTGTGGGACTACTAGGTCTTTAGCCTTTTCTATAATTGTTGGTTCGTTGCATGAAACCACCGGCTCAATTGCAGTTGTACTTACCGCAATCTTATAACCAGCCTTGTATTCAACTGCGCCCTCGAAACCTATGACAGGGATATTACCTTGTTGATCAGGACTATAAGCAATCACAAACTCTTTCACTAAACTTGATGGGAGACTTGGGATCTCGGCTACCGGTGTTGCAAGTTCTGTCTCGCTAGGTAAGGTTGGAGATTCATCACCTGAACTCGAATTACTTGATGCAGAATTTCCACCCATTTCAACCACTTCATCTACCGAAATGGCCTCTGTTGTTGTGCCTGTGGTTATATTGTTACCAATTTTAACACCAGAACAAGATACAGAAAACACGGTTAGTGTGATGATAACGAAACGTAAGATGGCGTGTATAGACTTGCCTGATTTCATGCACAGACCCCCCCTCTTAACCTGATAGATGCAATTTTGAGGCCAAAATAATATATTTAACTTATTGATATTATTATATATAATATTTTACCTGGTCTTTCATAATGATAAATTCTCATTATGATAATGCTGAGAGTGCCTGTAGGTTTTTGAGGGTGTTTTTTTCTAGTTCGGTGTGAGCTCGTTTTTTAGCATTTTCTAAATACATTGTTTTATTTGCTGTGTCGTTTGCGACGTGAAAATAATGACAGCATTGGCAATAATACCAAAAGGTGAGATGTGATAGTTCGTTGTGCAGATCCAGCTCGTTTTTAATGTCATTTAAAAAATTCTGGGCAACTTTTAGATCATTTAATCCAATAGCCGATTCAACCAATTCAATTTTAGCTCTTACAATTTGATCTGCAATAGTGATTAATTTACTTTTTAATGAATCGAAACACCTTATGGAATAAATCAAATAATGAAAAGCATCGTTGTATTGCTTGATATGATTAAATACCCTGCCCAGGTTAGAAGCGATAGCACCACACGAAGTAAGATCATTATTCTTTTGAGCTAATATTAAGGCGCGCTCCCAATAACTTTTTGAAGCATCGAGATTTTTGCTCCTTGAATAATAGATGTCGCCCAAGAGATTAAAAACTCGTAACAAAGAAAGCATATCCTGATTCTCTTTGGCAATATGGTCACATTTCTCTAAATTTGAAATAGCTTCGTCGTGAAGCCCCATTTGATTTAAAACCAACGCTAATAAATAATAACAACGTCCTTTTTGATTTGGGTTGGATATTATTTTTAACCTTTCATTACAAACCTGTTTTGCTTTCTCATACTCTTTTTTCAAATAAAGGACCTTGTTTAAATCGTTATTACTCATAAACTCCTTCTCGGTCGTAGAAAGCCCAAGTTCTGCCATGGCAGTCGCTGTAAAAATAGCCTCTGCTTTGTCGAGATTTCCCTTTAAGACCTCTACTTGTGCTTGTCTGTTGCTAAAGAAAATATTTTTCGCCTTATTTTCGGGTAATTTTAAATATGAGGCCAGTTGATCACTTATAAATTTTAGATACTTCTCACAATCCAACAAATCAGCATTTTGAAGACTCATTCCCAGATTAATGTAACTAATCTCCCACAGTATCCTTTCTTTAATAGGGCACGGTTTTAAGCCTCTGAGATCCCCAACTATTTTATCGGCTATTTCTTTTGCTCTTTTAAACTTGTTTGAATGAAATAATGCTGTAACAAGTTTCTGCTCAACCTCTGCTACGGCAAGTGCCTCGCCACCTTCTTTAAGATCCAAAAGTTTATCGTAACATACCACCGCCTTCTTATATTTGCCGGCCTTTTCGTACTCACCGGCCAAATCCAATAATATGATGGAGGCTTCCTTAAATTTGGCACGCGCACAACCCTGATGCCAGGCAATTTGTTTTTTATCACCGTGGTTGTTTTTTAAATAGTCAGCAATGGATTGATGTAATATGCATTTGGTTTCAAATGGGATATGATTTGCAATGAATTCCAAAAATGATTTTTTGCAAAAAGTAATCATTCCCGCCAAATCCTGGTTTAAGATTTTGTGTTTTTTTACCAAAGGATACAAGTCCGTTGTTATCTCCGAATATCCAATAACATTGCTTAAAATCTTTTCATCAACGGCCTTGTTAATTAAAGCCATGAAATTTAAAATTCGTTCTTGAATATCTGTCAGGTTTAGTTTTTTTAATTCATCAACATAAAAGTCTTCAAATGTTTGACTTGTTCTCACTTCCCTGATGTCAATAGCCAGATCCTCCAATAAAGACGTGGGCCAAGGGCCTGACGCATCGACCATGATGTTTTGTTCTAACAGATGTTGAATAAGTCTGCTTAATAGAAAGGGATTGCCGCCCGTTTGATCATAGAGTTGATCAACAATAAATTGAGGTGGTTCATCCGAACGAATCACCTGCTTGATGTAATCTGAAATATGATTTTTTGTAAAATCCTTGAGTATAATTTCTTGGCTTTGTTCCCAGGTAAAATCAGGGTCGGCTTCGACAGAGACAACCAATACTTCTTTGCCCGCATGCTTCAACAGCAAATCCAAAACAACATTGCGCGAATCAGCTTCTGTTTGATCAAGGATAATGATTGTGGGTGAGTGAACGGGATCATCGATTTTATCCCATGTCTGCACAGCCAGATTGTAGTGCAATTTTCCAAAAAATTTAATCTCATCGAGTAATCTCGTCTTGCCTGTTCCTTTTTTACCTTTAACAACCAGAAGGCGACACGCTTTTTCATCTTTATCAGTAAAAACTTTTTTCGCCACCTCATTAAAGACCCTGATTTCATTTTCGCGTCCAATAAACCTTCCCTGTCTTGGCAAATAACTGATCTGCGTCTCGGTTGTCTCTATTTTATAGTCTTGATTGGAATACAGACAGATTTCACGAATTACAAACGCCGCATCGTGATAACGATTATTTGGATTTTTTTCTAACAGTCGCATGATAATACGATCCCAATACTCCGGGATGTCTTTGTTTAAAAAACATGGATTTTGGGGTTTGAAGTTGCAATGCAGGTCTTTGAGCTCGCTCAAATCCTTACACTTAAAAGGCAATTCTCCAGTGAGGCAATAATAAAAAATAACCCCCAAAGAGTAAAGATCACTCCGCCCGTCTTTATCTTCACCAAGCCAGACTTCTGGTGCCATGTATGTTGGTGTGCCAAGTTGTGCTGTTGATTGATGAGATTCATCATCTGGGGTTTCTGCTAAATATTCTGGCCTCAGATGAAAATTAGCAAGCCCAAAATCTATGATCTTGGGGACTAATTTGCCATCACAGGTGTTGACCAGAATATTCTGAACCTTGAGATCAAAGTGATACACCGCTTGATTGTGCAGGTAATTTAATCCCCTGAGAATATCGATAAATACCAACTCTTTTTCGTTAAACGAAAGATCCTTGACGGCAGTATAAAGGTCTTTGCCTTCTACATATTCTGAAATGAGGTAATAACGTTTTTCTTTTGCAGCATAACCGCAATCATAAAAACGTGTCACATTGACATGATCGAGAGTTTTGAGTGTTTTGGCTTCGTATTGAAAACCCGCAAGTAAAAATTTTTGTTTTCTCTCTCTCAAAAGCTTGCGCTGTCTTTCGTCTTTAGCAATACCTCCACGAGGACCTAAAAGGCTCATTGCATTTAAATTAATGACCTTTAATGCTCGTAGCTCACCACCATGGTCGACCAAAGCCACCTCACCAGTAGCACCAAAGCCCAATTTTTTAACGATTTTTAAGCCTTGAAGTAATGAATACATGATGATCACTCAAGTGAAATGTTGATTTCTGTAATTTGTATATTATCTAATTCCTTTTCCAGTTCTTTGATTGTGGTTTGCAGCTCTGCCGCCACTTCATCAAGATTTTCTGTTTTATAAAGCGCATTGAGTAGACGCAACCGAGCCATTTTTTTTAGGTAATCCTTTTCTGTTTCATCTTTATTAAAAAAATAGGCGTTAAATAATTCCTGCTTTTTATCCTTTGCATCTTGTAAAAGATTAACCTGAAAATAGGGGCTGTCTGGAGTCATTATAAAAGTATCTTTGTCTGCATCCAATGTCTCATACTCAGTAACGACCCCCATTGTATTTGATTCTATATCAACAAGACTTTGATCCATATTAACCAATCTTGTCGTTTTGATGAGTTCACAAAGTTCTTCGAGTGCAACACTGTTTAGATCTGACATGCCTAGTTTGATTTGCCAATTTTTAAGCTTATCAGCTGATAAATCCCTGACTCCGTTTTTAATAACATAATTTGTCAACTCATTGATAAATTTTAAGCGCCTGACGCCTATGCTAAGGTTTGTTGTTTCACTGACCGGCAGGTGATGATTTTCTATGGCCTCAACAACATGATGGGAAAATCCCCATTCCTTTGCAATCTTGGAACTCAAATGTGCGTGAAAATGCCACTTAATTGCATCAAAAAGATCTTTATCAATTTTGATGTCTGAATTTTCTTTTATAGACCGCAGGAATTCACTGCTCTTTAAAATTGGAAATTCCCAGTACAAGGCAGGCAAACTAACGTCCTTAATTAATGTTGCCAAGAACAACTCTTCTTCTTCCTGTTCTGGTAATTTAAAGGCTTTTGCGACTCTGGTGGCATAGAGGGCCCCCATACTGGCAAACTCCCATCTGGAAGTGAACTCAGGGAGCTGTGAATAACTGCTAAACAAAGGAACATTGAAAAACATGACCATGAGAAGATCATCGAGTTGTTGCCAGTCCAGTGTTTGAAAACATTCTTTATAAGTAACTTGTGGTAATTTTTTAAAAAAGAATCTCTTTGCATAATGAAATATGTGTGGACCAAGAATTGGATCCAGGCAGATGTGACTGCTGACCGACATGCTGCCAAGCACATTGTACTGATTCATAAAATCATCATTAGAGTAAGGTGAGGCAAGTTGATCGGTTCTAAAATCAATGTATTTTTCTAAAATACCAGATACGTAGAGCGGAACCAGTGGCAAGGACAACCTGCTATTTTCAAATTTTTTTCTTAAAACCGAAAAGGTCTTAATCACATCATCATCAATGATATGATTTCTCTCATAATCTTTTCTCACGTTCTCTATTAAAATATCATAAGAATATTCATTATCCTTAAGCATGCTTACCCCCTCATCTGGTAACTTCTCAATAATCTCTGGCAGTCACTGCATCGTCGGCTCCCTCCTCGCAGTGACGGGAATCGGTGTTTCAAAACAGACACAACTTATGAGACTGTCTTCGTCATGGTTTTACTTTAGAATGTTCAATTTTGCACAAACTTTCTCTAAATCTTTCTTCTCCTGTGGAGAGTGGGCCATTTCTGTTGCTTTTTTTAAATACCAAAAACATTTTTTATTATTATTCTGGGCAAAGTAAGTTTTAGCCCAAGCAGCATGAACCCAATATCCAAGATTTTTGAGAGCGGGAGTCGCATTAAAAAGCTTTATGGCTTTATCTAAAATTTTATGAGCTTCATTAAATTTGTGCAGTTTATTAAAAATGTCGGCAAGCTGCACATAACTGTAATAAAGGTTTATTTCGGCATGCGGAGATTCAAGCCCAATGTAGTCTTTAAAAGAGTTGATAGCATAAACAGTGTGACTGTAAGCCTCTTTAAGCTGGCCTGTACAGGAATAAATCCTGCCCAGATTGTATGCAATAATTGCAGCACAGATAATATCTTTTATTTTTTGTGAAAGTTTAAGTGATCGTGTGTAACACTCAACAGCCTCTTTGTTTTTATCCCAACAGGCATAAATATTGCCCAAGGCATTTAAAACCCTCAGCAGCAACCCATAGTCTTGAATCTCTCTCGCCAGAATTTCACATTGCTCAAAATGCTCAATACAGGTTTCAAAGACATTGAACTCATTTTTTTTTGATGCTGATTCAAAACGGGTCATCCCCAGGCTGTAGTAAAAAAAAGCAAGCGCATATTTGCTGTTTATTTTTTTAAGTTTCCCTATTTTATCAAGGCAATAACAGACAGCAAGATCGTACTGCTGTTTTTGCAAATAAATTTCGATCAGTCGATTGTTATGCACCATATCTCTTTCTTTTTTAGTCTCAAGTTCACCCCATGCCCCTTCTGTTTTTAAAAATATGGTTTCTGCTTTGTCAACAAATCCTCTTTTTAGTAAGATATAAGCCTCAAAATTCTGAACAATGATAAGATAGACTCTTTTTTCACCCAGACTTGTTAAACATTTTTCTGTCTCTTTACAGATCTGATCCGCCTGATCCATTTCTTTATTTTTCATAAGCGCATCAATAAGACAGGCCGATGCCTCGAAAAAACCATCAGAGGATTTGTTATCGATCAAGTCTCTAACCAGTTTAAAGGTTTTGACTGCAAGTGAAAGCTGTTGACTGGCTATGTATGTCTTGCCAAGCTTGAGAAAAGCTTTCATGTCTACATCGTCGATTGGTTTTTTTGCCAGCGCAATAATTTCGTTATATGTTTTGATTGCCAGATGATAATTTGGCTGAGCAAGATAAATATTACCGAGTTCTAACAACGCCTTCCTTGCTTTAAGGTCATTTCCAATATGGCCTGTATGATAGAGGTAACTTGTTTTATCTGAATGATGATCTTTGTACAATTTGCTTAATTGTCTGTGACGGTCTGTTTTTTCAGCAGAAGACAAACCAGTATTGTAGACAAGATCAGCCAAGGCGGGATTCTTAAAGTAATGCCCCTGGTCTTGAGAGCAAGCCGGCACTTGGCGCGATGCTGCGTTGGAACCTTTTGGAGATTCTTGAGTCAAATAATCCGCGCCCCCATTGTCTGAAACTCTCAAACATGTATTTACTAAAATGCCAGACAAGACCAGTTTGCCGAGAACCTCATCGAGGTTGTGGAGCGGGCAAAGCATTTTTATATAATGATCAGGAACAGGGTTTTTGTTGACCGAAAGCCATTTTATAATTTCTTGTTCATTCGATTCCAACTCATTAAAGTTTTTTATGAGATAGTCTTCGATACTCTCTGGCAACCTGATGCTATTAAAATCAATCTTAATATCCTCAAAAGTTGTTTTGTTCCATTTTCCAGATTCATCATAGAATACACCTTCATAAATCAGAGACTTGACAAACTCGGCAACAAACAAGGGATTGCCCGATGTGCGCTTATAAACCTCATCCACAAGCTGATAAGGTAAGGCGTCCAATCCAGTTACTGACTCCAAGTAGTGCTCAATCTGAGACTTGGTGTAATGGTTAAGTTTGAGTTTGACAGTACGTTCCCAGTTTTTAGGGGCTGATTCTGTTGCCCATACAATTAAACATTTCTCATGAGTGAGCCTCTGAACTAGTGAGTTTAAGTCTTCGGCATGGGCCTCATGCGAATCAATCAACAATAAAAAGCTTTCAAAACGATCTTCTTGTGTAAATTGTGATAAATTTTGTACAACAATATTTTGCAATTGGGCATGCTTTTTAACTTCATCTAAAAATCTGGTTTTTCCTGTCCCTCTGGCGCCTTCTATTATAAGTAATCTCTCGTCAGGTTCGTTTTGTGAAAAGAACATCTTTGAAAAGATGTCAGTAAATTGTTTCCATTCATCATCTCTTGCAATCAAGACCCCGGTCTCTGGCAGGTAACTGACCTTTGTATCATTTGTTTCGATAGCAAAATCATTTTTTGATAAGAAATTAATATCTCTGATTATATGAGCCGCTTGAGAGTATCGATTTGCCGGATTTTTTTCTAACATTTTTTCCAAAATGTGGTCCCAATATTCGGGGATACTTTTGTTTAATTGCGATGGAGGCACTTGTTTATGGTGGAGGTGTTGGTTTAAGGTGTGTTTTAAGTCTTTTCTGGAAAAGGGATTTTCACCAGAAAGGACCTTATAGATCATAACTCCTAAAGAGTAGAGATCGGTTCTGCCGTCTATCATACCGCCCCGAATCATTTCCGGTGCCATATAAGCTGGTGTGCCCATTCGTGCTTTATGAGCAAAGGCAGCCATGCATAAATTTACAATTTTAGTTTTAATTTTACCGTCAGAACCAATCTCAACAACAATGTTCTGAGGTTTTAAATCCAGATGATAAATTTTTCGAGAATGGAGATAGTGTAAAGCACGTAATACCTGAACAACAACGTGTTCAACTACGTTTAATGGTTTATCTTTGCATGCGTTTAAAAAATCAACACCTTCAATATACTCTGTTGTAAAATAATATTTTTGAACCCTGGTATCAAAGCCAAAATCAAATATCTTGGCTACATGAGGATGGTTTAATCTTTTAAGAATGCTAAATTCACATTTAAAATTGTGCAGGGCTTCTTTAAACGAAAAACTCTGCTGAATGTTTTTTAAAAACTTTAAAATGAATCGCTTATGGTTTTTGTCTTCAACTATAAAATTTTGACTTGTTGGTTCATCATCCGCTGTTTTTATGATTTGATACCTTTGGTCTATTTTAGAAAATCTTGGCATGTTAATTGTCTCTCACTAACAAGGGCACCGGAATTGCCAAATCTTGTGTATAATTATTCGATCCTGCTTAGGAACAATCAAGGGATGATCAATGTTTATTGCAGTATAGAATTTATAACCATCAAACCCTATCTCAATTAACCTGAACAAAGGCTCAGAATCCACAACGACAATAACAGGTTCACGATGACCAATTTGCCTGCTGGGTGAAACAACAAGGGTCCAATCACGCTCTATGTAACCCATAGAATTATCTTTAACAATCAGCGCATACGCCTTGGGATCGTTAATTTCGTCAGATACGGTGATTTCATCAATAGTTTTGCCATGAGGAAGACCGGCATCATCCCATGCGATGCTATTTTTTCCCTTAGGGGCGTTTGCAAAACCCAATACCGGTATGCTTGTTTTGTCGTTCTTATCTACCAGTTGGCCAGACGCGATTTGACACAATTCAATATAGTCAATTTCTAAGGCCTCCGCTATCTTTTCAATGAGCTCATGGGCATAACGATGCTCGCGTTCGAGTTCAATGCCACTTAAATACTGATAGCTGATCCCAAGCTTTGATGCCAGATGGGTGAGTTTGATTTTCTTTTCTTCTCTTAATCGTCTTATGGTTGTTCCCAGATTTTTCATGATTTTCCAGATCCCGCAAGTCACCGTTTGCTCAGTGCTCAGTATAAAAATCTTAACAAATCATAACATCTTTTAACAACATTGTAAATGAGCATATAATATAATTATTATATTTAATAACTTTTTCGCAACTTTATATAAACTAATTACGATAATAAAATCATAAAGTGAAATAATTAAATTATATTCTATGATTTAGAATTTAATTTTAACAGTTATGGAGATCTTATGAAAGCAAATAATAACCATTCACAAAACCACACTGGAGAGCCCTCTGTTGACCTTGGCAACTCACACAAATCTGCATATTATTCTGCATATCATTTAAGACAAGTCGCCCATGATCTCCGCTCCCCTTTATCGGTCTTGGACAATCTGCTTCGATACTGTTGGAATGATTTAAATCCAGAAATAGCAAACCTCCTTTTATCTGCAATACAAAGACTGCAAAATATATCAGACGATGTTCTGAACAACACACCAAAAGAAATGGCATCTTCAAAGAAATACCCTCGAATGTTTTCAAATGATGAGGTCAGGGGTCTAATAAAAAATATGATCGCTGAAAAACAGATGCAATGTATGGGAAAGCAAAATATTAAATTTAATTTCAGTCCACATGACTCTGAAAATGAATCAAGAGCGGCTCAAAAGATAAGACTTGAGCCAGTAGAATTTCAACGCATTCTTTCCAATATTCTTAACAACTCTATTGAAGCCCTTGAACAAGGCGGAGAAATCCAGATTGAGTTATCAAACATCAACAAAAACACGACTCTTTGCATTTCCGATAATGGACAAGGTATCCCCTCCGACGTTTTGCCAAAACTCATGAAGGAAGGAGCGACCTTCGGCAAAGAGAAAGGCAACGGTCTTGGTCTTTTTCACGCAATAAACACAATCCAGGGATGGGGCGGTGATCTCACAATTGAATCTCAATGGGGCGTGGGAACACGAGTAAATATCATCTTTCTTAACGCGACGACCGCTGCAATCAAACAGGACGGTACTCATACGAGGTTATGAGGCGCAAAGTGAGCGCTGTCAGTATGTGGCCATCAGCTTGTAAAGAAGAGAAGAAGGCATGCGTTTTGCCTGCGAATGTAAGTTTAACCCCTGGCAGGTTTTATTGGTGTGACCTTTGCCAGCACCCCATCGACAAGCACGGTTGCTTGATCTCCCTTGATGGTGAGGAGTCCTCCCAGAATGTTGTGGGTCTCTTTTTTTGTCCCGACACGGTAGGTGAGTTCTCCCTGCGTGAGGGTGGTTACAAAATCTGTGTGCTGGGGCAAGATGTCCATCTGCCCCCAGTGCGCAGGGATAATGATTTCGTCGACAGAGGCCTCTTTTGCAAGGACCTCGCGGGGTGTGAGTAATTCGAATGCAAGTGTCATTTTTTAATTCTTGGCAGGCTGCCAAAAAAACAGCCTGCCAAGACCTCATATACTTTACGCCACCATCTTTTCTGCCTTTTTGATGACTTCGTCGATCGTGCCAACCATGTAAAAGGCCTGCTCGGGGATGTGATCGTGTTTGCCGTCGCAGATTTCTTTGAAACCGCGGATGGTGTCCTCGAGTTTGACGTACTTGCCTTCCATGCCTGTAAACTGCGCGGCCACAAAGAAAGGCTGACTTAAAAATTTTTGAATCTTGCGCGCGCGGGCCACAAGGAGCTTGTCTTCTTCTGAGAGTTCATCCATCCCCAGAATGGCAATGATGTCCTGCAGGTCTTTGTAGCGCTGCAAAATCTGCTGAACCCTGCGAGCCACTGTGTAATGCTCTTCGCCGACCACCTGAGGATCGAGGATACGCGATGTGGAATCTAAAGGATCGACCGCGGGATAAATTCCGAGCTCTGCAATCTGCCGCGAGAGAACCGAGGTTGCGTCAAGGTGCGCAAAGGCTGTTGCCGGCGCAGGGTCTGTGAGGTCGTCTGCAGGGACGTAAATGGCCTGCACCGATGTGATGGACCCCTTTGATGTTGTGGTGATTCTTTCTTGGAGATTGCCCATCTCGGTTGCCAGCGTAGGCTGGTAACCCACAGCAGACGGGATACGCCCAAGGAGTGCTGATACCTCGGAACCTGCCTGCGTGAAACGGAAGATGTTGTCGATAAAGAGCAGCACGTCCTGACCTTCTTCGTCGCGAAAGTATTCGGCACATGTTAAGGCCGACAAACCCACGCGGGAGCGCGCCCCGGGGGGCTCGTTCATCTGGCCGTAAACCAGACATGTCTTGCCGAGCACCCCTGATTCTTTCATTTCGTTCCAGAGATCATTGCCCTCACGGGTTCGCTCGCCAACGCCCGCAAATACTGAGTATCCACCGTGCTGCATGGCCACGTTGTTGATGAGTTCCATGATGATGACCGTCTTGCCCACACCGGCACCGCCAAAGAGGCCTATTTTTCCACCACGGGAGTAAGGCTCCAACAGATCGACAACCTTGATGCCTGTTTCGAACATCTGCACATTGACGTCCTGCTCTGTAAATTCGGGCGATGGTTTGTGAATGGGAGACCTCTTTTTTGTATGCACAGGGCCCAGTTCGTCCACAGGCTCGCCGATCACATTGAGAATACGGCCTAGGGTTTCTTTGCCGACGGGCATAGAAATGGGACCGCCTGTGACCACAACGGGCTGCCCGCGGGTGAGCCCCTCTGTGGAATCCATGGCCACGCACCGGACCGTGTTTTCGCCGAGGTGCTGTGCCACCTCGATGACCAGATTGTTTTCTTTGTCATTGATGGCAGGATTTGTAAGGGTCAGCGCCTCATAGAGATCAGGCAGGTTTGCATGATCGAACCGCACATCAACAACAGGCCCGATAACCTGGGTGACATGACCTTTTTCTTCGCTGGACATTTTGTCCTCCTGTTTTGTTCTGATATCGACTATGTTTTTTGTGTTTTCTGTCATAATGTTTTTCCGATTGTTTATTTTTACCATTGCTACTTCACGCTCACTTGATCGAAATAACCCCCCCCACCAAAAATCTTTACGCCGCTCTAAAGCCTGATGGGCAGCTATTTGATGGCCTCGGCACCATTGACGATGTCCATAAGCTCGACAGTGATGGCCGCCTGCCGTGCCCTGTTGTATTTAAGAGTCAGTGAGCCAATCATCTCTTTGGCATTGTTGGTGGCGTTTTCCATGGCTGACATCCTGGAACCAAGCTCGGATGCGCGCGACTCCAGATGGGCCCTGTAAATTTCGTTGGCAAGATACTTTGGGACCAGACTGCTTAAAATCTCGTCACGCCCGGGTTCGTAAATGTAATCCATGCCGGGATACGCGCTTGTCTCCCGCTCGCTTGCAAGGGGCAGTACCCGCTTGACTGTAATCTCCTGTGTGATCACAGAGACAAACCTGTTGAAAACAAGATAAAACTCGTCGATCTGGCCGCTTAAAAATTTTTCGATCACAACCCCTGCAATCACCCCTGCTCTTTCAAAGGATAAGGTGTCAGCTTCATCGATGAGGGACTCATTAACATTGATTTTGCGGGCCTTGCAGAAATCACGCCCCTTTTTACCCACCATTGTTAAATCATGCGCGATTGATTTGCCTTTAAGCTCGGTTAAAAAGGCGTCGGTCCTTCGCAGAAGATTTGAATTAAAACCGCCGCACAGCCCCCGATTAGAGGTGAATGTCATCACCTGCACATTGTTTATTTTTGTTTTGGGGGTGAAAAAGGGGTTGGTTGAGTCTGTGGATCGGGAGAGTAATTCTTTGATGATCTCGCTTAGTTTGTCTGTATAAGGCCTTGCCCCGATCACCGCCATCTGTGCGCGACGCAGCTTGGCTGCGGCAACCATTTTCATGGCCTTGGTTATTTTTTGCGTGTTCTTGACAGTGACGATACGTTTTTGAATGTCTCTGAGTGATGCCATATATTTTTTTATTGAGTCGCAAATACTGTTGCAAATTCATCAAGCGCCTTTTTAAGTTTTGCCTTAAGGTCATCGTCGAGCACCTTTTTTTCTTGTATGCTGCGGGCAAGGTCGGGGTGCTTTGAACCCATAAAACTTTCGAGCTCTTTATAGTAGGCGACGATTTTGGTTTTTTTCAGACCGTCAAGGTAACCATTTGTTGCCGAAAAAATTTGCATGACCTGCATGCCAACAGACATGGGGACATACTGCCCCTGTTTGAGGGCCTCTACCAGACGCTCTCCGCGGGCGAGTTGCTGCTGTGTTGCCTTGTCGAGATCTGAACCAAACTGCGAAAACGCGGCAAGCTCTCTAAACTGGGCGAGTTCGAGTCTTAATGTGCCCGCCACCTGCTTCATGGCCTTGATCTGCGCGGCACCGCCGACACGTGATACCGATAAACCCACGTTTACCGCGGGCCTGACCCCCGAATAGAAAAGATCGGCCTCGAGGTAGATTTGTCCGTCGGTGATGGAGATCACGTTTGTGGGAATATAAGCCGAGACGTCTCCTGCCTGGGTTTCGATAATGGGCAGGGCTGTCAGTGAACCGCCGCCTCTTTCTTTGCTTAGCTTTGCGGCCCTTTCTAAAAGTCTTGAATGCAGATAAAAAACGTCGCCGGGATAGGCCTCGCGACCCGGCGGGCGTCTTAAGAGCAGTGATAACTGTCTGTAGGCCACGGCCTGTTTTGAAAGGTCATCGTAAATGATGAGTGCGTGTCTGCCCGAATCGCGGTAGTACTCTGCCATGGTGCAGCCGCAGTAGGGGGCAATAAACTGCAGGGGCGCCGGATCGGATGCGTTGGCCGCAACAACAGTTGTGTATTCCATGGCCCCTTGTTGCTTAAGTTTGTCGACAACACGCGCGACTGTTGACTGCTTTTGACCAATAGCCACATAGAAACAGAAAACATCCTTGCCCTTTTGATTGATGATGGTGTCGATGGCGATGGCTGTTTTTCCGGTCTGGCGGTCGCCGATGATTAATTCTCGTTGTCCCCTGCCGATGGGGATCATGGAGTCAATGGCCTTGATGCCCGTTTGAAGCGGCTCGCAGACTGACTGCCTTGCCACAATACCAGGGGCCTTGATCTCGATTTTTCTGGTCTCGGTGGTTTGAATGGGACCAAGACCATCGATGGGAATGCCCAGCGCGTCCATGACGCGACCGGTAACCGCCGTGCCGACAGGCACTTCGGCAATCCTGTTGGTTCTTTTAACGACATCTCCCTCTCTGATACCGGAATCAAAACCCATGATCGCGACACCCACGTTGCCTTCTTCGAGGTTGAGCACAATCCCGCGCGTCCCGTTGGAGAACTCTAAAAGTTCGCCCGACTGCGCCTGATCGAGTCCATGAACACGGGCAATCCCGTCTCCGACGGAGATGACAGTGCCGATCTCGGCGTAGTTGACCTGCTTGTCGTAGTTGATGATTTCTTTTTTGATGATGTCGCTGATTTCTTCGGCTCTAATTTGCATAGCATTTCTCCTTTAGATCTTGGATCTGTCGCTTGAGGGTGTTATCGTAAACCCGGTTGCCAATGCGCACCTGCACGCCACCTAATACCTCTTTTTTAACTTCTTTTTTTAAAATCATGGTCTGACCGAGTTTTTTTGAAAAGACTTCTTTGAGGTCTCCGTATTGTTTTTCGGGGAGTTCGGTAGCACTCACAACCGTCATGTGGCAGCGCCCCATGACAGTGTTACCCATGGCCGCGTATTTTTCGTGGATGAGAGGGATGAGTTCGATACGTCCCTTTTTGATGAGTATTTTTAAAAAATTGAGCACAAGGGGCTCTGTTTTTTCTTGTTGAAGGACATCCTGCAGAATTTTGATTCTTTTGATTGTTGGGAATCCCTTGTTGGTCAAGGCTGGCAGCAGGATTGCCGATTTTTTACACAATACCAAAAAATCCTTGAGCTGAATGGCAAAGTCGTCGATCTTGCCTTTTGTTTTGGCGAGTTCGATGAGCGCACGGGCGTACCTGACTGCAATTTTATCTTCTATCACAAGACACCTGCCTTTTTAACTTGTGTGACAAACTCATTGCCTAATCGAAGGTGATCATCGGCGGAAATTTGTTTTTCGATTTTTTGAGCGGCGAGATTGGCGGCAAGTTGCACAGCCTCTATCTTGAGTGCCTTTTTTGCCTTAAGGAGTTCCTGGTCGGCAATTCTGTGGGTATCGTCCCTGATTTTCTGAGCCATGTCCTCTGCCTGGGCAATGATGTGCTGTTTTTCTTTTTCGGCCTGCTCTTTAACCGTGTTGACAAGTTTTTGAGATTCTGTGTCGACACCCTTAAGCCGTGCCTCTACCTCTTTATATTGGCTGTAGGCCTCGTCGCGCATTTTTTTTGCGCTGTCGCTGCTCAGTCTGATGGTGTGATGGCGGTTGGCAAAAAACTCGCGCGTGGGTCTTTTGAGCAGGAAGAACATCCCCACAACCAGAAGGATAAAATTGATAGCCGAAAAAATAAATTTGTTGTCGATCCCGCCCTCGTGACCAGCGCCCTCGCTTGCGTACACAACCAGGACGTGTGTCGTGACAAACAGGGCAATGGCTAAAACCATGAATGAAATTTTTTTCATGCGGCCTCTCGGTGTAAGAGCTGAGTGGCTATTTGTTCTGCCAATTTCTCTGCCTCGTTTTTTAGGTTTTGTTGCGCTTTAAGCGCCTCGTTGGCAATTTGGGCCTTGACCTCGGTGAGTTGTTTTTCGGCGAACTCCCTTGCGGCGCTGATAACCTGTTTTTCCTTAAGTGATGCTGTTTTAAGGATCTCGTCGCGGGCGAGCCTGGCCTGATTTTTGGCCGCTGCCATCTGGGTCTCGTATTCTCGCAGTTTGGTGTCGGTGAGCTCTCTGAGATCTTTGGCCTCGGTTTCGAGGCCGATAGTCCTCTTTTTGCGCTCCTTTAACACGAGGAGCGTGGGCTTGAAAACAAGGTGGTTTAGAGAAAGCATTGCCGTGATAAAGATAAACCACATCGGGATAATTGTCTTATCGGGGATAAGGGAGATTTGGCTCATATCCTGTTTAAATAAATGATGTTTTTGCTGTTAATTAACGTAATGAAGAAGCGACAAATAAAAATCGAGGCAGACGATTAGCATTGATTTTTTTGGTCTGTCAATTTGAAATTGAACGGCCTCTCTGGCTTTAAGGTGAGGATAGGCCGACGGATGATTATGATATAAAAGGTGTTTTTGTATCAAAACATAGAAATCTGAGAAAAATCATTTTCTTCGTGGATTTGGTGACACGTTACTAGGAGCCTGTCGGACAACTCCTGTTTCTCCGGAAGTTTGAAAATTTTGCCGCTTGCAAAATATTTCAAACCCTGAAAAATCATGTCTTTACGTTTTGTCACGGGACATGATTTTTCAGGACTCCTCCGAAACAGGAGTTGTCCGACAGGCTCATAACCCGCATAAAGCGGAAAATACTACGCGGGCTGGCACCTCATAAAATATTGTTGCCGAAACGCGTAGAAAAAACCTACCTAGGTTCTAGAGGTTCCCTTTTTGTGTATTTAAATCAGTCTGGATCTGTTGGAGTTCTTTTGCCCTGACTGCGGACTGCTGCTGATCCCCCATTTCATCAAGTGCCCTGATCCAGTATTGATAGAGCTCGACGCGTTTTGAGAACTGCGGTTTTTCGGCCATAATATTTGCAAAAAGACTTGCCGCCTCCTTATGTTTTTGCTGCTGAAACAACCCAACAGCCCTTGAAAAATCACTGAGTGGATCCGGCAGGTCCGTTGTGACGGCCGCTGGATTTTGATTTGATAGATCCTGCGTTGTTGAAAGACTTGCTGCCTTTTGATTTACGCTGCTGGTGTTGTTTGTGTTGTTTGTTTTTGCCGCCGTCTTGGGTGTGAGCTGCGGTGCTGAATAAACGTCTGTTTTTCGCAGTTCGTTAAGGGCAAGGCTCATGCCGACAACAATAAAAATCATGGTCAGCCACGCCAGACTGCGACGCATGGGGAGGGTCATGCGCAATAATGCCCTTATGGAATCGACCAGACCGGGCCTGATCTCTTGTTTGGCAATATTTTTTACCCTCTGGAGGACCTTGTCTGAAGGTTCTGTAATGGGAAAATTTTTAAAGCCTTTTTCTATCTGGGCAAACTCGTCGAGGATTGCCCGCTGTTCGGGATGCACTTTAAAATAGTCTTCGATGTTACAGGAAAGTTGATGACCTGCCACGCCCAGATAATAATCAAAAAGTTGTTCGTGCGTTGGTTTAAAAGTCATAGAGTCCTCCTTAAACCTAAATTGCAATTGAAACGTGCATGGTGACAGGAGATGCGGGATTTAATTGAGTCCTACGCGACTTCCCGTGCGTCACCAGTTGGGTAAGCAACTTTGACTCTCCGAACTCAATTAAATCCCGCATCTCCTGTTTGTTTATTCACACTGCGTTTCTGGGTCAAACCGCCTTTTCCAAAAAAATTCTGCGTTTGACCAGTGCCCTCAAGGCGGATAACGCGTATCGATAGCGGGACTTTGCCGTGTTGGTGGAGCACTTCATGGCCAGGCCAATTTCTTCGAATGTAAATTCCATGACCACCTTCATGTAGAAGGTCTCTTTTTGCTCGAGAGGCAGTTTGTCTAAAAGCTCCTCCAGGTTTTCGTTTTCTATCTGTATGGTCAGCGACTCATCGGGTGTGCTGTCCTCCGATGAAAGAATATCGATCAGTTGTCGCCGATCGTTGCTGGTGTCGCCATCAAGAGTCTCTGTATGAATCGTCCTTTTTTTCTTGCGCAGATAATCGATACAGGTGTTTTTACAAATAGTGACCAACCATGATTTAAACGAGATAGATTCTCTAAATTGGTCTTTATTTCTGCAGACTTTGAAAAAAACCTCTTGAAAAATCTCGTCAGCCTCGCTGAGCACCTTAACGTAACGCAGGACAAACGAGTACAATAGCCCCTTATGGCGTGTCAGAAGCTCATCAAAGGCCTTGATATCACCTCCGATGTAGCGGTTAAAAAGGATTTCGTCGGTGAGATTGGCGTAATTGATTGCATTAAAACCGCTTGAAATGTCTTGCTTTTTTGAGGCCATGGGATTGTTCGCGCCCCCCTTTTTTATTATCGATTGTGGGATTCTGTATGCGACAGGCAGGATAGTTTTTTTTGGATTCAAGATCAACGAATCTCTCGTGTTCTCAAATCAAAATTGACTTTGCCCCCCCCAGCACATAAATATCCCGCCTCCAATGTATTTAGCCCTCGCCAGAAAATACCGCCCCCAGAATTTTCTCGAAGTCATCGGTCAGGATGCCATTATCAAGACACTGCATAACGCCATACAAAATGACCGCATCCACCACGCATACCTCTTTTGCGGGGTGAGGGGCATTGGCAAGACATCCCTTGCGCGCATCATGGCAAAATCCATCAATTGTCAGAACGGGCCTACCATCACCCCGTGTCAGGAATGTGCCTGTTGCAAAGAAATAACTGCCGGCAATTCGCTCGACGTGATCGAGATCGACGGTGCCAGCAACAACCTTGTTGATGATGTGCGTGAACTCAGGGAGCAGGTAAAATTTCTGCCAACCGCGAGCAAATATAAAATTATCATCATCGATGAGGTTCACATGCTTTCCAAGGCAGCCTTTAACGCGCTGTTAAAGACGCTGGAAGAACCCCCCGCACATGTGATTTTTATCTTTGCCACAACAGAGGCCCACAAGATCCCCGTGACCATTTTAAGCCGTTGTCAGAAGTACGACTTTAGAAAGATCAGCGGCCCCGTGCTCTTTAATCACCTCAAGGACATCAGCGCAAAAGAAAATATAAAAATTGAAGACGGGGCGTTGCAGCTTATTGCACAGTGTGCCACAGGGTCGGTGAGAGACGCCGTGTCGCTGCTTGATCAGGCCTTTGGCATTCATCACGATCAATTGACCGAGGCAAAGGTGCGGGAGCTTTTAGGTCTTGCCGATCGTGTGATTGTGCAGGAGGTTTTTAAATCCATCGTCACTCAAGATCTTTCTGAAAGTTTAAAACTCCTCGAGGAAACAGACCAGCGCGGGCTTGACCTTAAACTCTTTGCAGAGACTTTACTCAGGCAATTTAGAAATCTCATTCTGGTTAAGTCAACAGGCGGGGCACCTGTCGATTTAAGCCCGGCAGAGGTCGGTTTTCTCAACGAACTTAAAAATACACCGGATGTCTCTCTCTTGCTCACGCAGTATCAGATCTTACTTGCCACCATCAGGGAGCTTGCGCTCTCAGAATATCAAAAAACAATACTCGAAATCGCCTTTGTCAAACTGCATCAGGCGCAGAACATGATGGCGCTTACCGATCTTGTGTCTCTTGTTAAAAACAAGGGGCAGAATGTCAGGAACGCAGATCAGCCTGTCAGGGCACAGGGCACGGTGGGCCAGAGCGACAGACCCGTCGACCTCACAGACAGCAAATCCCCGATTGACTGGTATCAGCTGGTCAGGTGGATCACAAAGGAAAAACCGCCTCTCGGCGGGCTGCTCAAAGATGTTATTCCTGTCACTGTTTCGGATCACGAGATAAAAATTGCCGTAGCACCCGATTCGCAGTCAAGGGGCCTGCTGATAGAGCGCGGTCCCGCCATACAGGATCTCATCGAAAAAAATCTGGGTAGAAAAATAAACTTTTTGGTGACTGACCTTAAGGACGAAAAAAAAAAGCCCTCAGCGTGAGTGAGTTTCAGCAGCAAAAAACAAGGGATGAAATTAAAAAAGTAGAAGAGATGATGAACCAGAACCCGGCCGTGAGGGAATTGATAGACAAACACGGTGCCAAAATTAAGGAGATCAAAATATTTGATACATGAGCTGAGTCAAGCATGGTGTGTTATTTCAAGCCCAAAGCCCTGGCCCACAGCCTCCAAAAACAGGTTGCGAGACTTGGGGGTGCCAGACCCGGGCTTTTGGGTTCTGACTGTGGGATACCTGACACCAGAATCTTAAAGGGTCATTAATTGACGTGCCCTGCAAGACTCGCCGTGAACGCAATGAACATCAATCAGATCATGAAACAGGCCCAGCAGATGCAGAAAAAACTTGCCAAACAGCAGGAAGAACTTGCTGGCAAAGAGTTTGAGGCCTCCAGTGGCGGTGGCATGGTGACCGCGAAGGTGACAGGGACGGGGGCGCTGCTTTCCGTGATCATTGATCCCGAGGTTGTCGATAAAAACGATGTCGAGATGCTGCAAGATCTTGTTGTTGCAGCCGTTAACGAGGCCCTTAAAAAGGTCTCGCAGGAGGCCCAGGGCGACATGATGGGCATGATGAATCAAATGGGAATCAAACTTCCGGGGATGTGACCTTGGCAGAAAATCCCATCAACATCCTCATCCACGAACTTTCCAAACTCCCGGGGGTTGGCGAAAAGACTGCGATGCGCCTTGCCCTGCATATTTTAAGGCAGCCGCGTGATTACGGACAGCGTCTGGCGCGCGCACTCGAAGAAACTGTGGCAAAGGTGCGGTTTTGCGCAAACTGTCAAAACATCACCACCGAAAAAATCTGCGACATCTGCGCAAGTCCCAAGCGGGATCGGACGACCATCTGCGTGGTCGAGGATGTGGCCGATCTCAAGGCTATCGAAAAATCCCAGTGCTACCGCGGGTACTATCACTGCCTGCATGGCTCGCTCTCGCCGGTAGACGGGATAGGTCCCGAAGAACTTAAAATCGGCGAACTCGTGCAAAGGCTTACAACACAAATCGAGACACGCGAGATTATTCTTGCCACCAACCCCAACGTCAACGGAGATGCCACCGCACTCTACCTTTCAAAAACATTAAAGCCCTTTGATAAAAAAATAACAAGACTCGCCACGGGCATCCCCATTGGTGGCCACCTTGAGTTTATCGATCAAAACACCATCGCCCGCGCGATGGAGGGCAGACGGGTGTATTGACCTAGGGTATTTTCTTTAGACATTCCATAACCCGCATAAAGCGGAAAACACTACGCGGGCGGACACCATGCAAAAATTGATGCCGAAACGCGTAGAAAAAACCTTCCAAGGTTTAACATCCTTTAACATCCCTTAACAGCATGAGCACCTTTAACAACGATGAATAGATCAGGGTAACGCACGACAATTTTTTTCTTTTCACACAAAGACTGTCATGCTACAATAGGGGTATTCATTTAAGAACTTTTATAACCAGTGCAACAAGGAGGGAGTATGGGAGGCTTTAGAATAGACGGCGACAGGCTTGAATTACAGGGCGGTCTTGGGTTGCAGACGTTTGCGGCTGGGTTGTTTGATCAATTAACTGAGAGTCACAAAAAGACTCTGGGTGTTGATTCGTTAAATGATCTTACAGCCCTGATGCGTCCAGGGGCGGCGGGACCCACCATCATCAACATCCCCGACAAACTGCAGGCATTCTTTAAAAGAAATCCCGACATGCTTGTCAAGCTGCAGGAGATCGTTGGTGATCACGCTGCCGGGCAAAACGAAGGCCTTAATAACGCTGCCAAAAAATTTGGTTTTGGTGTGGGCTTTGGAGAAAAAATTATTATCAGGCCTCACCAGTTAGGTGATATCACCAAACAGAAAATCCCATTTGGTGGCGACCCTAGACTCATGTTCACTGACCCACCATCATGGTCCCTGGCTGAGAGTACAGTAGAGAGCTTTGTTGCCGGGGCACTGGAGTTCCCCCTCTTCGAAAAACAGGACGGCGGTTCTACACTTCGGCAACTTCGTCACCCCATGGACGAACTCTTTGAAGTGCCTCAAATCCTCGATGCCGAGAGTCGGGCCACATGGCAAAGGCTGGAGGTTGAGTTCGCGGATGTTTCGACAGATTTGTATGGGGAGTTGTACGCACAAGAATTTGGCGGCCCGCCACCAACACGCTCGGCGCCGTATTTTTTTGCAGTAAGCGAGTCAAGGGTCCGGGAAGTTCTTGCCCAGATTGACAAGGGCACAAGCACACTCAGCCCGCAACTTGCAGAGCGTCTACAGATGCTGCGCACTGAATGGGGAACCCTCCATGATAAATACGCCGACAAAATTGCCTATTTTAGGGAGCATGGTCCCAGGGTTCGTGATGAGATCATGCAGGATGCGAAAAATCTCAAAATTGCGCACCGACGTTCCCTGCAGGCATCCCTTAAAGGTGTAAATCTAGGCGATCCCAAGGCTGTGGGCGAGGCGTTGTGGGGGTGTGTCAGGGATCTCGCAGTCAAGAGACTTGAGAGAGAATTTTCAACACATTGGGGCATTCTGTCCCCCGTTGTAGAAAGCCCACCTATTGGGTTGTCGGCAACATCGGTGCCGGAGTCTTTTCCCTACGAACTCGTCGCGGCGCTCTCCGAAAGAAACATTGGGGGATTAGAACCTCTGCCTCTTGATGAGGGTGGCGGATTGTAAGCAGAGTCAAACAGGTTGCAGACTGAGTACTGAGTAGATTGCACACATCGCACGCGTTAATACCGCAATACCCCCCGACTTGAATTATCGACAAGAAGTGCGCGAAAGAGTTGTTGGTCGTCGTAGTCGGTCTCTTTGGGATTGGTGATCGCGGATGGGTCCTCGATATCAAAATCAATTTGGTGTTCGATATTTTCTTTTAACTCGTCGAGGTGCTGTTTTTCGTAAGCAGCAATTTGGCGAAATATTTCTTTTGCAGAGGTGCCATCGGGAGTTTTATCGGCCCATTGAAAAAACTTGAAGGTGTCGAACAGCGTTTTTGAAACGGAAAGGATGATATTTTTTTCCATCTCTTCGTTTAAAACAAAAAAATGCTCAACCTCCGAGCAGGCATTGTCGAGGGCACGATCAATACCATCGGGCTTTAGATCGAAACGGGTCTTGTTTTGTTTGTTGTAAGCGTTGATAAGCTTTTGCTGTGACAGCATCTCGTCGTGCGCCAGATCGTTAAGAAATGTACTGAGTGCGGGGTTGTACGGCCCGAGCCGATCCGACCACACCCAGAACAGCGCAGCGTTTATGCCAAGAATTTTTATTGCTGCGGTCATCATTTCACAATTATTTATTTTAAAATATTGTTTCATAATTACCTCCAATAAAATTTTTGACTCTTGGTTCCCATATGTCACAAATTTGATAATATGACAACGGGTTTTTGATAGCCCTGTTTGCATGGAAGGGTGCGTCAGACAAAGGGAAAAGGTAATTATTCCACAAAACAAAGAGCAAAGGGCAAGCGCATATTGAGTCTAAAAAAAATCAACAAACACAAGCGCGCATGCGCCGCGCATGTCCTGTTCTTGAGGGAGGGGGGATAAGCATCACCTGGCTGTTTGTTTTTAGGATCAAGGGACAGTACCCGCATCAGGGTAACTGTGGTTTTATGGGGAAACTTTGCTGCTTATGATGCATGACGATGTGCGTTAGAGGTTGATTGAGTTTTAGTTCCACCTGATCCGGTACTCGATATTGACAACGAGTTTGCTGGCGGTTGCATCGCCCGTTACCACACGAATCCCAACCCACTTACCGCTGTTAACCTCTGGGTTGGAGAGTGTCCCATCATCGCTTGCCCCATCGTTGTCGCAGGTAATTGTCGTGGCACCATCAATACCGTTGGTTGCGAGATTGCTAAAGTCACCACTCACATCCGACTGATAGGCGCCAATCACGACAGAATCATCTCCATCTGCGGGATCCACAATGCAGGTAATCTTGGTGATCGCAATATTGTCATCGACGTACCAGAAGAGTGTGCTTTCGTTATCAGCAGTGGGGGCTGCAATGAGGGTGCTCTTTGACTGCTTGTAACTTAAGACCCGCGTTGTTGTGCCATAGTAGAACAACTGTTCCTTTGCCCCGTCGATCTTGACTGCGATCTGTCCTGCGGCCGCCAGCGAAGGTCCTGCGGAGTTTGGCACCTCGAGACTCGAGGCACCACCAAAGTCGTGCGCACCTGTCCACGCCGGGTTCATGGCGAGGTCAAGCTGTGAGCTTGTGATTGATGAGTTTGTGGTGAGTATGGTCCCGCCGGATGAAGGCAGGTAGAACGACTGGTCAGCACCCAGTGCAGACGGCCTAAGATGGGCATAGTAGTCATTGCTATTTAAAGAAACTTGGTTAAATTTGGCAACCCCGTTTGTGCCGTCAATCTGCCAGTTGTCGCCCTCTACATTGGCGCTTGCGGCATGCATCGCCAACGGTATGTTGGCACCTGGCTGTATAAATATTCCTGTGTCCATTGTTCCATCAAGGTAAATGCCTGTACCGGCTGTCACGGGGGCTTCATTGATTATTGCCAGCATGGTTTCTGTGCTCCCTGTAGAATCTGCCGATACCATTAATAAGGCCACGCCTTGCATGCTTGTATTTGGATCTGTGGATGAGTCGTTAGTAAGACTGACCACAAACGGGGCATATATGTCATCAGGCATGGTGCCCATCGTTGCATTGATGGTCAGGGCCTCGGTGTCTGTCAGGGTATGTGTTGATGTTGTCTGGTAGCCGTGTGCCCCTGTCCATGTTACACTCATGCTGGTATCAAGATCGATCGCTGCAATGCTGCCGTTGGAAACCTCGGCGCTGCCAACGGCGCTTGTTGCAATGTCGACTGCTGTGATTGTGCCATCTGTGATTGCCGCACTTGCGATTGCATCGCTTGTTAATGCCACTGTGCCACCTGTTAAGGGGAATATAAACGTCTGATCGCTAGACAGATTTGATGCAACGAGCACGGCTTCTTCGGACCCATCATTTAACCGCAAGCCCTTGAATGTTGCCATCCCCGTTGATCCTGCCACGGACCAGTTTGTAGCCTCAAGATCATTGGCGCCAAACGCCGCATTGCCGTCCATAACGTACAGGCCATAAGACCCTTCTGCATCAATAAGAAGTCCGGCCTCAGCAACATTATCATTTCTTGTCCCTGTGCGATTATCGTCA
>JADGCS010000055.1 GCA_015228875.1 Deltaproteobacteria bacterium
AAATATCAAAAAAATTTGCCTACGAAGCCCTGATTTTAGGGGTTGAAAAGACCTCCGTCATCAGGCTATCCATCCAAACTGCGTGACCGAAATACTCTTAACAACTCTCATCAAGCGACCCTACGTTGTTGCTTTTCTTTGCTCTTATCTGTTTATCGCGATCAGGGTCGCAGGGTTAAGATGGACCTGCCAATTTTTAATCGTGGGGTACACCATCGCGTTTTTGAGTGAATTCTTTTCCATTAATTACGGAGTCCCCTATGGACAGTATTTTTACAAATACGCGAACCTTAAGGGAGAGTGGCTTAACAACGGTGTCCCTGTCTGGGACTCGGTCTCGTATGTGTTTATGTGCTTTGCAGGGCTCTACGTGGCGTTCTTGGCCTTAAGCCCCAAACTATCAACCATCAGCCATCAGCCATCAACCATCAACCGTTTGAAGCTTGTTGTCTTATCTGCGGTGTTCGTCACAATCCTCGATATCATCATCGATCCTGTGGCACACCTGGGGCGTTTTTGGTTTTTGGGCGATATCTACTACTACCCCAATCCCGGATTTTATTTTGACATCACCCTCGCAAATTTTGCGGGCTGGTTTTTTGTGAGCCTGTGCATCAATTCTGTCGGTGTTTTTTTGCTTAAATTTGATTGCGTTTGTCGCTTGTCTAAAACAAACAGCGTACTCGCCCTGGGGTTGTACTACGGGATTGCGGGCTTTGGGGTTGTGATTGCGATCTATCTTAACAGAATGACCCTCCTCCTCGCAGACCTTTTTTGGATTGCCCTTACGGCCCTGCTTATTGTCCGTTTGAGGGCATCGGGTGTTAACAAGGCGCATTCGTTTTCTAACCGATAAGTCGTAGAAAACCGTTGCAAAAAACAACCGTTAGATTTAAGCGAGCCTCTCGCGTTGCGTGTTTGGGTGCCTTATTTTTTCAATGCGTATGGGTGTTAAAAAAATCGGGCATCATTAAAAAAAATTAAAATTTAGGAGGTTCTCTTTATGTCATTTCTAAAATACAGGTTTTTAATACCCATCCTTGCCGTGATTATGCTGCACGCGTTTGCCAGTTGCTCATCAGGCAGTTCCGCCATCAGCACATCGGCATCCGGCTCCGTCACCGGGACCGCTGGTGTCTTAAGGGCCGCAGATGGCAGTCCCATTGCTGGTGCCTCTGTTGCCATAAGTACCGGTTCAAGCTCCAACCTTAAAAAATACTTAAGCGACAACAGCGGCAGGTGGATGCGTCTGCCGCAACTCACCGATGCCGATGGCATCACCTGCGATGACCTCTCTGTCTCTTCAGATCAACTTCTCGCCTACGACTGCACCGCGGCCGATGGCGCCTACACCCTTTCAGGAACCATCCCCTGCAATACACCCATCACCTTTTACGCAAAAAAGGGGAGCTTCTCTATCTCGGCATCCATCACCATCTCCTGCCCAACCGATTCGTCAACCACCACAACACTGGATGACATCGGTCTCTCCGACGACTGCATGGTCGACGACACAGCATCCACATGGGGTGATGACGGCGAAGATACAACAGACGATGCAGACGACTCCGAGAGCGATGAGCTTTCCCTTACCAAAAGCAGGCCCGCTGCCACAATGGATAGTTGCACACCAGAGCTTGCCAACATTGCTGTTGTAACGGGTAACTATGACGACATCGAAAACGTCATTGGCAAACTCCTCGATTCATCCGCCATGGTAGATGGCTCGCTCGATAAAACAGCCGATCCCAGCACATTTGGTTTTGACCTGATCGATGGCAACAACGAACTGGATGACTCAGCGTTCACAAACTTTGACGAATTTGTAAACGGCGAGACAGACCTTAGCGTCTACGACATCATCTTTATCAACTGCGGCAATTCTTACGAGAGCCTTTCGATAGACTCCGAGGTGCAGGCGCTTCTGCAGGAATACGTCGAGGCTGGCGGCAAGCTCTATGTCACCGACTGGTCTTATATGTTCATCGAGCAGAACTACCCGGGCTTTATGGACTACTCCGATGGTGGCACAGACCCCAGTGTGGCAGAATCACCTTACACCGCAGCCAAGGACGGTACAGGTGGCATTACCTCCGATGCCACAGTCAACGATGTGTTTATGGCCGAGTGGCTGGACAGTGTTTATGTTAATCCTAACACCGATGATACAGGGCCCGGCGACCCCGACGATGACTGCTCTATCAACAGCCCCGGTTATGATGATTACTACTACCTTAAGACCACTGATTCAACTTCAGATTCCGCTGCCACATGGCAGGGTGCCCGTAACGCTGATGAGACCATCACCATTGCCGATTTTCTGGGCGGCTGGGTTGTAATGGAGGCGGTGCATTCTGGTCTTGAAGACCTCGCTGAGCCAGAGGAGGAACCCACGGTCTGGATCTCCGGCCCCATCACGTATTCACCTTCCGATGTCTATGTGTCATCCATCACAGATGCCCCGCTCACGGCATCGAGAGATCAAGGGTTGGGCCGCATCCTTTACTCATCGTACCACACAGCGCACAGCTGCCCCACCACAGGCTTCTGGCCGCAGGAACGTGTGTTGCAGTACCTGGTATGGGAGCTGTAAGTTTTATGTGATGACCCTCGTGGGGTAGTATAAATTTTTTAAAACCCCGATTGCACGCGCAGTCGGGGTTTTTTTATCGGTATACTGTCCGGCGGTGACCTATCCGGTAGATGCAAACCGTCTTTGCTTTGTCGTCAATAGTATAGAGGATCCGAAATGTCCCCTTGCGCAGGCGGTAGCCGTCCTTTGATTGCAGCTTCTTAACACCGTGAGGCCGCGGGGCGCTTGAGAGGTCGTTGATGACCGGGCTCAGCATGACTTGAGACTCCCTTGCGAGCTTTACAAACTCCCGCTTTGCCCTTGTTTCGAAAACAATGTGATAAGTCATTTGAGCTTGAGTTCTTTTTTTATGGATTTCCACTCGTAAAAACCTGTTGCTTCTTTTATGGCAATTTGAAGATCATGGGTGTCGATAAGGTCCTCGAGTTTTTCTCTTAAGGCCGTCTCGATGACAAAATTCTTTTTGAGCCCGAGCCTTTGGCAGACTTCATCAAGGGCCTGCTTGAGACCTGAAGGGAGTTTTGTTGCAAATGTTAATGTGTCATTCATAACTTTATCTTACTTAATCTTGCTAAATATTACAAAAGATATTTTTTTACAGTAGGGATTCCCTGCAAGCATGGGGGTCAGCATGGGTTGATGTTTCCCCCAAAGTTGTCACTTCAATTTTTGAACCGGTTTTGATACCAGACAACTCCTGTCCTTGATATTTTGCGCGTCGCAAAACTTTTTAAGCGGCCCTGTAATCTCAACTGTAGTCGTCACGCTGGGGTCTCCCTTGCTTGTCACGGTAAGGTATTTTGCCTTCGTTGACAGTGCCGGTCGTTTAGCGTTTACATAAAGAGGGGCGTTGATCGGTTTACCGCCGGCATCATAAAGGGGGCTGTCTATTTCAAAGGACTCGATAATCTTGCCTGTTGCCGAACGGATCCTGACCACAAAACAGGCATCGTCATCAAGACAGGCCGTATGCCGCACCGGAGAGGAACTGACCATCTTGATACGATCAAGGGCGATTGAATCCTCATCGACATCAAAAACAGCCATGATCCCCGCTTTGCTGTGTTGGTTTTCTCCATTACCCCCCCGATTATAGGAATTAAAAAACACACCGGGGGAAAATGCCCCATGCACAAAAGGATCGCGCACATTGATCTCGTCCCAGTGCTCAAAGACAAAGGCAACGCGGCGCGCAGAGGCCGCGCTGAATGTTTTGTCCATAAAAAGACCATAACCTTCGCCTGTTGTCCCCATCACACACTTTTGCTTTTCAGGCGTGTGGCAGTCGTAGGCCCAAACGTCTTCGTCGGGGACCAGTTCGTGACAGAGGTCCGGTGGGTCTCCCCTTTCTGCGGCAACCGCACGACAGTCCTCCTCGCCAAAAAAGGTGTTGTAGTTGTCTACCTGCCTTGTGGCAATCCTTTCGTACCTTTCGCCCAACGTAGCAACATCATACGTGTCCGCCAAACCAAAACCCGCATGACCAAACTCATGTATGAGCGTACCGTATGTGGGGTATTCCCGATCAAATGGCGCCGTCATCGCCGCAGGCGGGTGTCTCTTTGCATGCCCACTTATGTTATCCTCAAATTCAAAGGAGGGTTCGTGTACGATAATCACCACATCCATCTCGGAGTAGGCGTCATCAAAGTCTGGGGGACAATCAAAGTCCTCAGGGTCGCAGACACCGGGCCCTGTGTAGACATAAAAATTAAACAGGTCACCATAATGCGCGGGCAGGGCAACACCCGCGTTTTCCCCTGTATCTGAATAATACGCCCCCTCAGCCTGTTCGGCCATCTGAGTTAAAAAACCATCACGGATCATACTCTGTGATGCCAGACGCAGGTCGTCCACTGGGATAGACTCCGAACCACTGATAAAGGCAACATCGATCCCCCCCGTCTCACGCCTTAACCGCACGGGCTCCAGATCATGTTCTTCGCAGTGGGTACAGGTGAGACAGACAGTGCCACAAACAGCGCCGCAGTCAACCCCGGCCTCGGTACTGCTCTCAAGGGCATCATCACAGTCACACAGGTCCCCTTCTCCATCGTGATCAATATCCTCCTGTCCTGGGTTGCTTATCAAAGGACAGGTATCGTTGGTATAATCATCAGCGCCATCGGCGTCGTTGTCACACAGGTCGCCCACACCATCATCGTTGGTATCCGTCTGTGCCTGGTTGTTGGTGTTGATGCAGTTGTCATTGTAGTTCTTGATTTTGTCCCCATCATTATCCACAGTCCACATGAAGGGACTGAGTGCACAGCGACCACCCGTTATCCAGTTGGGAAGGGAATCAAAAATATCAGAATAAATATGAGGCCTGAAATAATTGCCGATGTTTAATACCGGATCGCAAACCCGTGGTTCAAAATCGGCCTGATCGCTGTAGACACGCCCCCAAAAATCATTTCTAATGATCAATAACCGGTCACTCGACCCATGAATGAACAAGCTGTATTCTCCATCAACCGTCCTGTCTTCTGTCGGCGGGTGTGTGGTCATTCCAAACTTATTGTAGCGAATAATGCTGTCATGAGAACCTTCATAAATAAACACCGCCCCTTCTATATCATTTTTTTCTATTATGGTATCTGGCGAGCTATCCACATTGATTGAGTATGTGTTATCTTTAATCCGGTTGTCAGAGATCGTGCTTGTGTGTGAATTTGAGATATCAATGGCTGTATTAAAATGGCTTATCTCACAGCCCTTTATTGTCACATTATTCTGGTTTCTTATTTTTATGCCTGCGTATCCAGCTTTGCCAACGAGTTGGACCCCTTTCTCGCATTCTACAGTCACACCCGATGACTGGATATCCAGCGCTGTTTCGGAGCAAGCATGCTGACTGATGGGATCTTCACGGCTGATACGGATATTTTTTTTCACAACATGCCCGCATTCGATCTTTTTTGATAACTTATCACTTACAGGGCGGCAGCGCGCATACATCAGTCTGGCATCCCTGATCAGCGAGTCAATGCCGAACCTTAAGTATTGCTCATACCGGTCTTGATCCTCATCAATTAATGCATCAAACAAGAAATAAAAGTCATCAAATACCCCTGTGGCACTCTCTTCAATGTACCTCAGGCTGGTGTACAGCCCTTCAAGCTCAGCCTGATCTTCTTCTATTCGCTCCTTAAAATATTCAAGGTCGCACATGAAGTCATTGATACTGTTTCTCCTTATTTCTCTATCTCCGTAGATATAAGAGAGCCTGTTGATGGTCTCCTGTCTGGATTGTTTATTTACAGCAAATTGGGCCAACCAGTTGGAAAGGTTTATGGCCTCACCAGCGGCAAATAACTCAGTCGCCTCTAATCCCGGTTCCACTGCACCAATAGCCAATAGCTCAGTCGAAGCTGATTCCGGTTCATCTACACTGGGAGTCAATAATACAGTCGCCTCCGATTCCGATTCACCTGCACCAGTAGCGAATATTACAGTCCCCTCTGATTCTAGTCCAACTGCATCAGAAGCCAAGAAATCAGTCACATCTGATGCCGGTTCAACTGTACCCGTAGCCAATAATTCTATGACCTCCGATGCAAACACAAACAGCCCCGTCATTTCTTCGTAAAGATCACCATAAACCTGAGCGGCCTCAAATGCGTCCATGGGCGCCTCTTCTACGGAGCACACCGCAGCCCCGTACATCCTTGCCTCGATGTCTTCCAGTTCCTCTTGTATCAAATTGATATACCATCCCATCACTTCCTTAAGCCCGCTCTCTTCCATGCGAGATTCATTCTCAACCAAGGTCTGCAACAGATCACTCACAAGGTCGAACAGGTTGAACACATTCACCGATTTCATTGAAATACCAAGGATGGAGTCCTGCAGGTGTCTGTTAAATCTGGCATACGAGGTATCACAAAATTCCCGTGTGTACCTCATGTTGTCTGTCCTGCTGTGACTACTGTTATTGTATGGCAGGCTCCCTGAGAGGGAAACGCCCCGCTGCACGCCCGCAATGGAAACAGAAAGATTTGAAGTTAATAAAACGAGGACTAAAATTGTCTTACACAGATGCCTCATCTGACCCTCCTACAAAATGTTTTGCACCGTTGTCATAGGTACGGACTTTTTTTGAAACTCCGTGCCTCAATAGTCATTTTCGGTCTTTTTTATGTGACAGTTTCGTTTTTGATGTGTGTTATTTCTGACTGCGGTTGTAAAAAAAGCGACTCGCCGTGCAGACTCATCCGGTGTTGTATTTGCCGCTCTTGAGTCCAAGCCTTTGGCAGTCTTTATCAAGGGCACGATGGCGGTTTGAGGGAATCGTTGTGGTAAAAAGAAATATGGCCTGCGATCAACCCAGCACCCGCGATATCTTATCAAGACTTTTTCGTCCGGGAAATGCGGGGCTTTCATCGGCAAGGCCAACGGGGATAAGGGCCACAGGCCGCTCGTTTTCGGGAAGACCAAGACACGCCGCAATTTCTTTTTCTTTGACCACACCAATCCAGACAGCGCCATAGCCCATGGCGTGAACGGCCAGCAAAAGATTCTGCACGGCGGCTGCAGTGTCTTGAATGCAGAAAAAATCCCTGCCAAGATCCCCGTACTCCTTTGCGGACTCAAGGGGCCTTGCGCAGACCACAAAAACAACAGGGGCTTGGGCTACCACCTTTTGATCAAACGAAAGTGTGCAGAGCCTGTCTTTGAGCGCCTGATCTTTAACGATGTAAAAAAACCACGGCTGGATGTTGCCCGCAGAGGGCGCCATTTGGAGACACTCCAGCATGAGGTTCATGTCTTGATCAGGCAGAGGATCGGGCTTAAGTTTGCGCACCGAGCGGCGCTTAAAGATGCATTGTATGACAGGTGATTCTGTGTTCATGTGGCCTCCTTGATAAAACAAATAAACGAGGGGCCCACACAGGGTCAATGATCAAAATTCCCCTTTACCCATGGCGCAATTTGGGCGAGTATGCCCAGGAATGAACACGGACACCGACCACACACACGGCACAAAAAAACGCGCCATGACGGCCACCTTTGCCATCATGGGGAGCCGTATTCTGGGTCTTGTGCGCGAGCAGGTCTTTGCGTTCTTCTTTGGCGCCGGCATGGCGCTCGATGCCTTTGTTGTGGCGTTTCGCATCCCCAACCTTTTAAGGGACCTCGCCGCCGAAGGGGCACTCTCACAGAGTTTTATCACCATTTTTTCGCAAAAAATCGCACGCGGTGAAAACAAAAGGGCCTATACCCTTGCCAATAAACTCACCACGTTGGTCATCATTGTCATGCTGGTCATCACGGTTCTCGGAGAGATCTTTGCCCCGCAGATTGTTGCAGCAGTAGCCAGAGGTTTTACGGCAGACAAAGATAAATTTGACCTGACCGTCAGGCTCATGCGCATCCTGTTCCCGTACATCCTGTTTGTGTCACTCGCAGCCCTCCTTATGGGGATGCTCAACTCGCAAAAAAAATTCTTTATCCCGTTTTCGGCCTCGACCTTCTGCAATTTTATCTCCATCGCAGTCGGTCTTTTATGCGCGTATCTCCTTGCCCCCAATTACATATCAATGACCGCGCAAAGGATTTTTTTGGGAAACCCCCTGACAATTACAGATGGGCTTGCCATTGCCAATGCAATCACAGGGATGGCGTGGGGCAGCCTATTAGGCGGCCTTGGGCAGTACCTGTTTCAACTGCCAAGCCTTTTTAAATTGGGTTACAGGCCAGGCCTTAATTTTAAATTCAAAGACTCGGAGCTTGCTCAAATACTCAAACTCACGGGCCCCGCCATTATCGGCGGTTCCGCTGTTCAGGTAAATGTGCTTGTCAACACCTGGTTTGCCTCTTTTCTTAATGAAGGCTCTGTCTCGTACCTTAACTTTGCCTTTCGCTTTATGCAATTCCCCTTGGGCATCTTTGGTGTCGCTATCGCCGCGGCATCAGCACCTGTTCTGGCCCAGATGATCGCGCAAAACAGGCACGGGGATTTTTTACAGAGCATCCGCTCCGCGTTAAAACTCAGTTTCTTCTTCAGCATCCCGTCGGCGATAGGACTCATCATCATGGGACAGGACATCATAGCACTTATCTACGAGCACGGGCAATTTGACCTTTATGACACCATGCAAACAGGCTATGCCCTGATGGCGTACTCCTTTGGCATTGCCTCTTATTCGATCATCAAGATATACCAACCCGCCTACCTTGCCTTTCACAACGCAAAAACCCCGATGAAGATTGCGTTGTTTTCTATTGTTGTTAACGTGAGCATCAACGCGTTTTTTATCTTTGTCCTCCACCTCTCACACTGGGCCCTTGCATTAGGGACAGCGATTGTCGCCATAACAAACCTTGCCCTGCTTGCGTTTTTCTTTAAAAAACACGTGGGCGGCGTCTGGTCACGGGATGTTTTCTTGACACTGGTGAAGACCGTTGTGGCTGGTGTGGTGATGGGGGTGGTTGTCTGGTTGGTTCAGGTGACTCTGCAGCCCCTGTGTGTCGAAAGGACCCTTGCGGGCAAACTCCTGCTTGTCTTTGTCCCCATGCTCGCCGCGATCCCTGTTTACTTTTGTGTCGCTTATTTTTTTAAAGTGAGTGACGCGCGTTATTTTATAGACAGAATTAAAAACAGATTATTTGCGTAACGCACCCGCAACACCCAACATAACGGCATCTGCAACCCTCTGCTTAAACTCAAGACGGCTTAAGGGAAAAAACAACCTGTGACAGACAGGCACCTCATTAAAATACTCCGCCACAAAAACAGTCCCCACAGGTTTTTCGGGGGTACCGCCCGCTGGCCCAGCAATCCCCGTGACCGCCGTGCAGTAGTCTGCATGAGTGAGGGCTTTTAACCCCTTCACCATCGCGATCGCGCACGCCTCGCTCACGGCACCATAATTTGTAATAATGGCTTCGGGTACGTTGAGGAGTTTTATTTTGAGTGCGTTAGAATAACAGACCACGCCGCCGCTAAAGACCTCACTTGCCCCCGCGATATCGGTGACCCTGCTTGCCACAAGACCGCCCGTGCAGGATTCCGCAACGGCAAATGTTTGACCTCTGTTTTTTAAAAGCGCCACAAGTGTCGCCTCGATGGAGGCCTGGGGACCCTCTGGATTCCCGAATATCATGACGGTACCTCTCATCAACCACAACAGGTCAATACCCATCGATGATGTCTTCTTCCCTTAATTCGTCTTCGACAAGATCTTTTTCTTTGATGTCTTTCTTTTTTACCGCGTCTTCGTTGACAACATCTGCATCATCAGTGGTCTTTGGTTTTTCTTCGTAATACTTTTTACTCCTCGATTTGATATTGACTTCTTGCGCAGGAACACCGGGCCCCTCCTTGATTTTTGTCTGTCCTTTTTCGTCAACAATAACAGCCGAATCATCCTTGTAATTTTTGATCACGACACCACCCGATTCCTCAGAGGCCCCCTGCCGTCTCTGGTCAAGTTCTTTAAGGACCTCTGTGTACGAATCACTCTTTTTACCTGTGACGGTATTGTAACCCACCGTACCCATCTGCGTGGGCTTTTCCTGTAACTGCACCGGCTTGACAAATGTAAAAAGTGTTCTGCGATTGAGTGCGCGGTTGGCATCCGATGAATTTTCGACAGCCGGAAAACTCTCACCAAAACCCGCGTAAACAATAAAGGCGGGAGAGAGCCCCTGCCCCACAATCGAATTAAATGCCTGCTTTGCCCTTTTTTCTGACAGTGTCTGATTGTATGTGTCGGATCCCACATCATCTGTTGCCCCTAAAATATACAGCGGTCCCAGATCGGGGTTGCCCTTGAGGATCTTTGCAATCCCCGCAATTTTCGCGTCGTAATAGGGATCAACCTCCGCACCAGCGGTGGGATAATAGATGGTGAGTTCTTTAAGTTCTTTTTCGATCTTTTCGATTCGATTGATGACAACGGGTTTTCTCTTTATCGGGTAATCATATGACAGCTTGATAAGCCCGCGGACATCAGGAGCAGCATACCCGCCGCCCAGACCAACACCAAACCCCGCGGTGACCTTGAGCACGTTGTCATCAAGAAAAGATTTTGTGAGTCCCCCCCCCACCTCGAACGGGCTGCTGTTTGACTTTTGCCAGAAATCTTTAAGGACAGTGGCACCCCCCAGTTCTCCAAAGCCCTCCAATCCAATGTTTTCTGATATGACATGATGATAGGCAAACCTGTACAGAAACTCACTGGCAACTGACAATCCAAGAAAATTTTCTGTTTCTCTAAACTTGAGGCCAAGATTTAATCCAAAGTAGTGACCCGAATACAGCATGTCGCCAATCAAAAGAAAACCGCCGGTTATGTGAGAGTCTCCGACATAATCACTGTTCGCGCCCGAAGGCAGCGTGACAAAAGGGGCAACAGCAAAACCACAGTTTGATGCATTGTCTCCCGGATTGATGATGTTGTAAATACCCGTGAGCATCACATCGCCAAAGTTAAAGTTGTTTTCCATGGCCGTACTGCCAAATGTGGAAAGGTTGCGTGTGAAGTGCAGGGGAATATTAACCCCCACTGCAATGGCATCCGAAAAACTGTAGCTCCCCAGAAAATCAAAGGTCACCAGGTGATCGACAACACCGGAAATCCTTGCCCCAACTGCATTGCCAACCTCGAGGGTGTGGTAAGCGTAGTTGGTTCCAAAACCAAAGGTGAGTGTGTCTTTGGGCTTGGGTGTGGATTCGACAAGCGAAAGAGCCCTCCCCCCGACAAAATAATAACGCAGGCCCTGTGTGCTCAGGGCGTGAGATAAAGTTGACAGTAAAACAAGCGAGGCCAGCGTAAAAATAAAAAACATTTTTTTCATGACAAACTCCGATCAACAGGGCCTTAAGGCCCCTTATGTTTGCTCGCCTGTATATTGAAACAACCTGCGAATTGCAATTTCTGATTAGTAAAAAAGCGACAGCAACGCCGTAAGTACTGCACGGGCAAACAACACGCACCCTTGATAAACCCCCGCGCTCAAGTGCCTGTTTTTTAAAAAATAGAAGTAAAAAAACAGATCGCAGGGGTACAACAAAAAAAAGCAGATCGGCACGATCTGCTGATGGACCTGCAAGGACCAGAAATCAAGATCCCGCAGGCTGTAAGAAAAAAGCAGAATAAAGCCCAGTAAAAAAAAACAGGGAAAAAACAAGTTACTAACTTGACTTTGACGCGGTTGTATTCCTCCATTTTGCGAGGAATGCACCCGCGCTCTGTCGACTTTGAAATTCCTATACATTAACATACCAAGCTTTAAAAACCTTCAGCACTCAAAACTCCCTGTAATACCACTCCCAAAAATCGTTGACGGCCCTTTTAAGCAGATGAACCTTTCTATCAAACTTTTTTGCCTTAAGTTCTATCTCTTTAAAAAGACCGTAATTGATATTCATGGGCTGATAGCTGTTTTTATCTGCACACAGGATATGATTGATGAGCGCGCCAAGGGCGGTGGTTGCGGGTGGGGCCGGTAAAAGACCGCCCTGCTTGATCAGGCGGCTCAAAAAAAGTCCAACCATGAGCCCTGCTGCCGCTGACTCGACATACCCCTCACACCCTGTGATCTGTCCTGCAAAAAAAATACCGGCGACATTTTTGAGTTCAAGTCCCTCTTTTAGAACCGCCGGCGAGCAGATGTACGTGTTGCGGTGCATGGCCCCCAAGCGCGCAAATGAAGCCTGCTCAAGCCCGGGGATCATCCTGAAAATACGTTTCTGCTCCGGCCATTTCATCCGTGTCTGAAAACCCACCATGTTGTAGAGTGTGTCGTGAAGATTATCCTGCCTGAGTTGCACCACGGCATGGGGTCTGTCTGGAGAACACACCTGCCCCATATTTCTATCGCCCCTTAAGCGCTCGCCAGACGATATCCCGACCGGTTTCATCGGACCAAACAGCAGGGTATGATCACCACGGGCAATCATCTCCTCGATGGGAAGACAGCCGTCAAAAAAAAGGGCCCTGTCAAAGTCTTTCACCTCGGCAAGCTCTGCTTTTTTAATCTCACTTACAAACGCCTCATATTCTGCCTGTGTCATGGGACAGTTGATGTAATCACCGTTTTCGTTTTCGCCCCGCTCGTACCGACTCGCATAAAAGGCCTTATTAAAATCGATGCTTTCTTTTTCAACAACAGGGGCTATCGCATCGTAAAAATAGAGGTACTCATGCCCTGTGTTCTCGCAAATCCATCCTGCAAGCCCTTCATCGGTTAAGGGTCCTGTGGCGATCACACACCTCTCACACCGGATGACTTGACCGGATGCAAGACTCACTTCGAGACCCTGCGCGCCTTGGGTAATGCCTGTCACGACCCCGCTGATCACCGTCACACAAGGATTTGTGCTCAGTGTATTTGTAACAAGGTCCGAAAAGAGTGTACGGTCAACAGCCAGTGCTGTGCCTGCAGGAACCTTTGCCTTATGTGCGGCCCTGATGATCAGGGAATTGAGTGCCGCCATTTCCTGTTTAAGAAGCCCCACCGCATTGGTCACATCGCTGCTGCGAAGTGAGTTGGAACAGACAAGCTCTGCCATCCCGCTGGTGCTGTGGGCCGGTGATTTTTTTTGCGGACGCATTTCAACAAGCGCCGTTTTGATCCCGTGCCTTGCAAGCTGAAAGGCACACTCAGCACCGGCAAGACCCGCACCAATAATACAGACGGGGTAGGTTTGATTCATGATTTCATGACATATGATGTAAGAGGCGGGCAGTTCAATGCCTATATTTTATTTGGGCCGCATGCCTGACTGGTTCCAATCTACCGCGTCGCGGAGAAATACGGTGGGATCGACCCTCACCTGTTCCTGTATGATTTCGAGTCCGCTCCCCGTGATATAGCTGTCTACACCCGGCTTATGATCCTGGATCAGTCTTTTTTGCAGGATCACCAGACTGACGGTAAGAGGGCCCCGCAGGGCGGCTATGGGTTCTCTGGCACTTACAAATGTACCGCCTTTGATACGAGGATTAAGTCCCTGCAATTTATTGTTGGAGGACACGTTCGGCGAGCGATAGACTATTGCTGAAATGATGTATGAAAACTGGCCCGGAGAAGCCCTTTTTGTCACAGCGTGGGCAATCATGATGAATGCTGACTTTTTGTGTGTCACGGGGTCAAACTCAACGCCATTCTCAAGAACAAGACCTGCCAAAGGGGTGCAGACAAGCACGGGACTGTCTGACAATTGTGCGAGATCAAGGGTCAAGCCCAGCCCTTCATCAAAACTGCCAGCCTTTTTAACAAACTCTGCAGCGGGAATGTCTGGCACAATTGAGAAGGGGACAAGACGGCGTTTGCCGGTCTGTTTATCCGGAAGGCGCAAATCAACCGGCTCACTCCTCCAATCGACATCATGCCATTCAAAATGGGAGAAAACAAGATCCTGCTCAGCCTGCTTATAATATGTAGCAAGTCGTTCGCGGCAGGTGGCCACCCACGGGCCAAGTTCTTTGTTTTCAAAGTTGGCCACTTGCTTTGCCCGTGCGGATGCCGAGGGACTGTGAACAGGATTTCTGTCCAACAAGGACGGGCGTTCGGGTAACTCAAGATGCCCAAATGTCTGGGCAAGCAAAGCTGGATGGGTTTCCGTACACAAAAGTCTGTTCATGCTGATGGTTCCAATACTCATATTGTAGTCACCTTAAAACCTAGGTAGGTTTTTTCTACGCGTTTTTGCATCAATATTTTACAAGGTGCCCATCCGCGTAGTATCTTCCGCTTTATGCGGGTTAAGGGCTGTTTGTATGCCTCATGTCTGCGTTATCGAAGGGGTGGGTTAAAGGTTGCGTGTCATTTTCTACCCCCAAAAAGTTTATGCATCCAGGGCGATCCTGCACGGCATCAACAGCAGATGGCCACCCTGAGGCAACTCGCAGGCAGACCAACAAAATTCATGGGGCTTGATGTCTATCAGGGCAATTTTCTGATTGTCTCCGACGAAAGAAACGGCACCTTTGAGATTCGTGTTGTTTAAAACACTGCATTCATGCGCTGACACGATAAGTGACTCACTTGACGTTGATGCCCCGAAGGAAATCCCCTTTGGGGACACGGCCGCATTCTACTGTTCTGCATAAATAAAATGAGGCCACGCGCGTGGTACCAAAACCTTTGGGTGAAGCAGGTGCCCTCTGCCGGGCACACCAAAAAAAAAGAGGGGTGGTCCGTAAAAGAACCACCCCTCAAATTTGTTTATTGATTATGTTAATGTCACCCGGGCATTACTGAATCAGGACAGTGTCCACACCCTCCAAAGAATCCGCGAAATCACGTTCTGCGCCGTCTGCGTCCTCAAACATTGAGAGACACTCTTGATAGACCACAAAGTCGTGCAGCGAAGTGAACGGCTTGATGATCTTGTCAACGTCGGCCTTGGGCAACAACTGCCAGAGCCGACGAAGGTGCTCCGTGACCTCCCTTGCCTTTTTTGGGCTACAGGACTCGCCCTGCCCCGACTCACCATGCTCAAACAATTGTTTTTTATCCATTTAATCGTCGAGTTTGGTGCCTCACTGATAGGTGAAGCAATTATTGTACCATCCCCGCTGTTTTTTTATCTCGTTGATTTTGTTTTGTTTGTTAAAAGACCAAACGGCGGGCAGGGCAATTTTTTCCATGATTGGAAGCAAAATAAGCCCCCTTTCTCATGCCTGTTTTTGCCCACCACAATCCCCCCATTTTTTTTTAAAACATCCCCATTGAAAAAAAAATTAAACTTCTATAGCGAACAGCAAAAGGCCGAAAGACGAGAGTTTTAACAATCCGCGAACAGGGTTCTTTTTGACAAAAACAAAAAGGACTTTTCGTCGCCGCAACAAGACGGGACACAACCTATGAAAACACAAGAAATAAAAGTCGATGGGTACGAAAGAGTCATCGAGGCCGATCTTGGTTCTCATGTCACATCCATCATTGCTGTGCACAACACAAAACTTGGTCCAAGCCTTGGTGGCTGCAGGTTTTATAATTATGTCACACGCGAAGACGCGCTGACAGACGCCCTCAGGCTCTCGGAGGGTATGAGCTATAAATCCGCGATGGCAAACCTGCCTCTTGGTGGCGGTAAATCTGTCATTGCGGGCGATCCACAAAAAGTTAAAACACGAGAACTTTTGGAAGCCTATGCCGATTTTGTAAACTCACTTGATGGCCTTTATTACACCGCAAAAGATGTCGGCATCGAACTTGAAGACCTCGACATCATCGAACAGAAAACAAAATTCATCAAGGGTACCAGCGCCAAAAACAGCAGCGGGGACCCCTCCCCTGTGACCGCTTATGGCGTCTTTCAGGGCATCAGGGCCTCGGCGCAATTTTTGTGGCGCACAAATTCTGTCAAGGGCAGAAAGGTCATCATTCAGGGACTCGGTCATGTCGGTTTTGAGCTCGCCAAACACCTTATCGAGGACGGCGCAGTGGTTCATGCCTGCGAAATCAACACAGAGGCCCTCAATTACGCCTGCAAAAATTACGGGATCATCCCTCTCGATATCAACGGCTGGCAGACCACAAAGGCCGATGTCTTTTGCCCCTGCGCCATGGGGGCCGTCCTTGACAGCACCAGCATACCCATGCTCGCAAACAACGGCGTACAAATCATCTGCGGCGGCGCCAACAATCAGCTCCTCGATGTCCTTAAAGACAGTCAGCGCGTCAGAGAGACAGGCATGGTCTACGCCCCCGACTACATTGTCAATGCCGGCGGCATTATCAATATCGCCTGTGAGTTTGGCGGCTACAGTGCGAGCAGGGCCATTCAAATGACATCCAAAATATACGATACCACGCTCACCATTCTTGAGCGCGCTAAAAAACAAGACAAACCCACGGCCGTGGTTTCGTTAGAGATGGCCCGCGAAAAACTGGGCCTTGCCTAAAGCTGTCAAGGTCGGAGGGTTGTGGAATTGAGGAACATAACCCGCATAAAGCGGAAAATACTACGCGGGCGGACACCATGCAAAAATTGATGCCGAAACGCGTAGAAAAAACCTTCCAAGGTTCTAATACCATTTGACATTTCCCGCACATGTTCTATTGACGCCGTACTATGGCTAATAACAACGTCTTTAACATGAAATCCAATGGTGCGGGTCCGGATAAATTCATCGCTTTTTTAAAAAAACTAAGCTTTGTCCCTGTGCTTATTTTTCTTGCCCTCATCACCATCCCGTCGGTGGTTTATACCGTGGCAACAAACGAAAATGCCATCGTTCTGAGATTTGGCAAGTATCACCGCACAGAACTCCCCGGACTCAATTTTAAGTATCCCTTTGGTATCGAAGAAAACATCAACATCCCCGTCACCAGCAACATGAAAATGGAGTTTGGCTTTCGCACAAAGGATCCGGGGGTAAGAACCACCTACGTCAAGGGCAATTTTGACAACGAGTCCATCATGCTCACGGGCGACCTTAACGTGGTTGATCTCACATGGATCATTCAATACCAGATCACAAACGCCAAGGACTTTCTCTTTAACGTGCATGACGTGCAAAAAAATCTCTTCGACATCTCGCAGGCCGTGGTGCGAGAGGTTGTGGGAGACCACACCGTCACAGAGACCATCATCGAGGCACGCGAAGAAATCGGCATGCAGTCGCTTGCCATGATGCAGAAGATTCTCGATGAGTACAAAATGGGTGTCAAGCTCGTGACACTCAAACTGCAGGATGTCGTCCCTCCAGATAAAGTCAAACCCTCGTTCGACGAGGTTAACGCCGCTGTGCAGGACGCAAACCAGATCGCCAACATCGCCGAAAGACAAAGGCAAAAGCTGGTGCAGGAAGAAAAAGGCAAGGCCGACCAGATTATCCAGCAGGCCGAGGCCTACAAAATAGACATCATCAACCGCGCAGAGGGAGACGCCAATCGTTTTCTGGCCCTTTATCAAGAATATAAAAAAGCCCCCATGGTCACCAAAAAAAGACTGTACTTCGAAAAAATGCGAACCATACTGGCAAAGACGCAGAAGATTTTTATCGTCGACCCCGACGTCAAGGGAATCATGCCGTTCTTAAAACTCGATGGAGAAACACCATGAACAAAAAATACATTGCCGGTTTTATCGCTTTTATTGTGCTTGTTGCCCTTTACTCCTGTTGCTTTATTGTCAACGAGACGCAACAGGCCGTCATCACCCGTTTTGGAAGTCCTGTCCGGGACACCATTACCAGTGCAGGCATTTATTTAAAGCTGCCGTTTGTCGATCAGGCCAATTTTTTTGAAAAAAGAATACTTGAGTGGGATGGCGATGTTGTAAACCCCATCCCCACAAAGGACAAAAAAAATATCATCGTCGACACCACCGCACGCTGGAAAATCACCAATGCCCGCAGGTTTCTCGAAAGGGTCTCCACCGTCGATATGGCCCAGTCACGTCTTGACGACATCATCGACTCCAACGTGAGGGACATCATCAGCCGGCACCGCCTTGTCGATATCGTCCGCAACACCGATCGTGTCCTCGATATCATCAAAGAAGAACAGGCCACAGAAAGCCTGGCGGTTGTGCAGGACCAGGAAGAGATCATCCACAAAATCACACTCGGCCGCGAAAAAATCACACGAGAGATTTTAAAAAATGCACAGCCCATCATCGAGGAATACGGCATCGAACTTATAGATGTCCGCATTAAGGGGCTCATGTACTCCAACGCCGTGTTGGAAACTGTCTACAACCGCATGATCTCCAACTACGGGATCAAGGCCCAGAGTTTCAGCTCCGAGGGCGACAAAAAAAAATCGCAGATCGAGGGAAAGACCGAACTCGAAATCAAAACAATTCGCTCAGAGGCCTACAAAAAAGCTCAGGTGTTAAGGGGTGAAGGCGATGCCATTGCCGCCAAAACGTACGCCAATGCCCTGCTTATTGATCCCGATTTTTATCATTTTCAACAGAGCCTCGAGGCCTACGAAGAGGCCATCAATAAAAACTCATCGCTCATTATAGGAACAGACTCGGAATTTTTCAGGGTCCTTAAAGACGGGGACAAAACAAGCGCGTCTCAATAGTCAAAACATGAAAAGCCCTGCATGCCCCATCTACGTTGACTTTGACGACTGCCTCTCGCAAACGGCAAACGCCCTGATGGGGGTCCTTAAACAGGAATTTAACAAAACAATCCCCTACGAATCCATCGTCTCATTTGATCTCGAAAAATCATTTGGCATCACAAAAGAACAATGGGACCATCTGATGGCCCTTGCTCACGACGCAAACACCCTGCTTACGATGCCTGTGATCGAAGGCGCCGTCAAAGGCATGAACAGCCTGCATCAGGCAGGGTTTGCGATTCACATCGTCACGGGACGCCCGCCGTCATCACGAGAGCAGTCCAAAGAATGGCTTGATAAAAATCACATCCCCTACAACCAAATTTATTTTGTTGATAAATACTTGAGATTTCCCAAGGACCAAAGCGCAGACTTCTGGACGCTCAACGAGCTCACGCAACAAAAATACGCGTTTGCGGTTGAGGACTCGGGCATGATGGCAGAATACATTGCGGTAAACATGAGGACCCCTGTCTACCTGCTCGACCGCCCGTGGAACCGCAAGATCAACGCATCAACAACAGACGGTCTCATCACGCGCTGTAGCGGTTGGGAGATGCTGGTAGAAAGGGTGATGCGCGGGTGAGTGTGCCCCTAATAATGCAGCACCAGCGGGACCTCTGGTTGCAGTGTCAGTGTTTCCACATGAATTTGATTCCGTCTTGAGTGGGCAATCAAAATAACCTAAAATCACAGCCCCCATCTTCTATTTTTGGAAATATCAAAAAAATTTGCCTACGAAGTCCTGGGGTTTGGCTATTAATACTGGACAAAATAACACAAGCGAATGTATTTGACCTCGTTCCATGCATACCCAAAAACGGCTTGATATTTATGAAACTTGATTTTAGCTCACTTAGACAAGCAATCAATAGCCTTGATAAGGCCATCATACGCACTAAAGATGCCCCTGCCGACGAAGAATTACGCGATGCTGTGATCCAGCGTTTTGAATACACCTATGAACTTGCGTTTAAAATGATGAAGCGGCAGATAGAACAAGAATCGCCCGACCCATCAGGAATCGATCGCTTGTCATTCAAGGACATCCTTCGAACAGCCGCTGAGAAGGGGATTATTTCGGATGTTGCAGCGTGGTTTGTCTACAGAGACCAGCGAAATATTACTTCACATACCTACGATGCGCAAGAGGCCCAAAGTGTATACAAAACAGCACTTGAATTTTTTAAAGATGCAAAGGAGTTGCTGTCAAATCTGGAGTTGCGCGTGTCATGATTGCTGTCGATAAAGGTTATTTAAAAATCGTCACCGATATCCTCACAAAATACCTGCCGACACACATAGTCTGGGCCTTTGGTTCGCGTGTCTGTGAGAACCCCAAAAAGTATTCTGACTTAGACATCGTCATCAAAACAAAAGCGCCCTTGCCAGTAGAAATTATGGCCCATCTTCGTGACGCCTTTTCAGAATCCGACCTGCCGTTCAAGGTAGATGTGGTAGACTGGTCAAGGATCAGCAAAAAATTTCAAAAGATCATCAAAGAAAAATACGAAGTTATTCAACATCCATCTTAAAGACAATCGGGTATCTCACAACAACATCACCCCTTGACCTTCCACCGTTTAACGGCGTCGAGACCTTTTATAGGGGAACTTTATCAACTTGAGAATGCCATAACAACCAATAAGGTCAAAATAAGCAAGGGGTCAGGACTGAAAGCAAGGGGTCAAAAAGCAAGGGGTCAGGACTGGACATAGGACAATAACGCTCAAGCCACCCTTGTTGTCCTATGTCCAGTCCTGACCCCTTGCCTGCAATTCTTAAACTAATAGACTTCATCATGCGTACCAATGGTCTGCAACAGAATGGATTCAAAACCCTGATAATCAACCAGTGAAAAAATGATTCTCAGGTTGTAACCCACACTGGCCGCAAGGGAACCGTCAAGAACACCTTTGAGCTTGTGTGTTTTAAGTGATGGGTGAAAGGCATCTTCTTCGAGTTGCCTTAGACACAAGAACAGGTCTTCAGCAACCACGGGACTTTTTTTTATGAGCTTTTTTGACGCACGTATAAACGATGTTGATTTGAGAAGTTTTCTTTTCAAGAAGTGACCTCCTTGATAAGGTCTGCGGCACTCACCTCGTGGCATTGCCCCTTTTTTAATTCCTGATTGGCATCGGTGATATCTTGCGCAAGCTGTTTTCGGCGCAATTCGACCAACCGCTTGTGTAAAACCTCAATCAGGACCTCTTGTTCTCCCTGACTCAACCCCTCGGCGGCATCAAGGACATTATCTAAGATGTGATTCTGGGACATATAAAACACCTTTCTTTTGCTCTATTGTAAGAGGTTGCGATATTTTTTTCAAGACGAGAAATGGGTTCAACCTAAAAACGGCTATTGAACCGCCCTAAGCGACGGGAGATACGGGATTCAATTGGTTCGGAGAGTCAAAGTTGCTCACCCAACAGGTGAAGCACGGGAAGTCGCGTAGAATTCGGGTAAGTGGCACCTTTCCATATGCAATAAATTATCGTTCAGATCGTTAAAAAGCAAGGGGTCAGTGGACATGGGACCAACAGAAGCAAGGGGTCAGGACTGGACATGGGACAATAACGCTCAAGCCACCCTTGTTGTCCTATGTCCAGTCCTGACCCCTTGCTTGGACCCCCCCTTTTTTTGCTTGCCCCTTATTATACTAACTAGTATAATACTAAATGGTATCATACCAAACAGCACATTTTCAGAGAAACACTTATGAATCCCTTTAAATACGGACGTGTTGTCAGTAAGGACGATTTTTGTTCCCGTTCCGGATTAGCCAGAATGCTGCATCGACACACCCTGTCCGGACAGAACGTGGTGATTCTTGGTGAACGCCGGACCGGCAAGACTTCCCTCATCTGGAACACCTGTCATCGACACAAGAAGCACAAACTGCTCTATGTTGATCTTCTGGAGGTTAAAACCATCGAAGATATCGTTCGTCGTATGGTGAATGCCCTGTCCACTTTTGAAAAACGGATGGGGGCATTTCAAAAAATACTCAGGGCATTGATCCATCTGAAACCCAAAATCACACTTGATCCCATGACAGGAGAGCCTTCATTAAGTATTGATGCTATCACTCATGCAAAACCTGATTCTATTGAGAAGATGCTCGATTTTTTTTCTGTCCTGTCAAAAAAAACAAAACTCATCGTTGTTTTTGATGAATTTCAGGATATTCTCAACCTCAACGAAAGTGCCTATGTGTTGGCCTGCCTCAGGGGAAAAATCCAGTTTCATTCCAAAATCCCCTACATTTTTTCGGGGAGCGTGCGTCATCGGATGGACGAGATATTTTTTCATCATGACAGCCCTTTTTTTAAGGCCGCAATTCCTTTAACAGTGGGGCCGATCGAAGATCATGTCTTCAAAAATTTTTTGAAAAACAAATTTTCGCTTGGCAACCGCAACATTGATGATGCTGTTTTGACAAAGATCTTTGAAATGGCCGAGCACAACCCCGGAGACGTTCAACAGCTTTGTTCTGCGATCTGGGAGGTTTCAAATCAGGGACAACACCTTTCGGAGGAAATTTTACCACAGGCCATGCAGGTTGTATTCTCTCACGAATCAAAAACCTACGAATCCCTTTTAATCCCTGTGACAGGGATTCAAATGAAATGTCTTGTAGGACTTGCGAGCCACCCTGTTTTGCCCCCCTTATCGTCCGAATTTGCCAGACTCACAGGTATTTCGGGACCCGCCTCTGTTAAAAAGTCTCTACTCAGACTGGAGCAGATCAAAATCATTTATCGCACTCCAAAAGGATACAAATTTGCCAACCCCTATTTTAAACACTGGCTGCTGTATAAGAGGTATTAAGGGTCTGCCCGGAAACAAAGCAAGGGGTCAGCAAGCAAGGGGTCAGGACCAGAGCAAGGGGGCAGGACTGGACATGGGACAATAACGCTCAGGCCACCCTTGTTGACCTATGTCCAGTCCTGCCCCCTTGCTTGTCGAGGCTCTATCACATGGCCTGAAGACTCGCAGTCTACGCTTCGTCATGCAGGTAACCCAAACATAACGCAAGACTCGCTTACGGCTGGTGGCTACCTTTGCCGCATCTCGTTAAGAGATCAGACTCCACTATGCGGTTTTAATCAGTCTCCTGATCTGCCCCCTCATTCACGCTTCTTGGCGCACTCCAGTCCTGACCCCTTGCTTCAAGTAAAGCTCCTCTGCCCTTTTAAAATCCTCTGCGGTCTTTTTTTGCTGGCCGATTTTTTGGTAGGCCTCGCCACGATTGAGATACATCTCGGGGTCATGGGGCCAGATCTTAATGGCCCTGTTGTAGTCCTTTACGGCCTTGCGGTACAACTCCATATTAAAATAAACCCTGCCGCGATTTTCGTGTATGGTGCCGCAAAGCGGGTCAATCTTAATGGCCTTGTTGCAGTCTATTAGGGCGTCTTTGTGCTGTCCAAGACCGCTGAGGGCTAAACCCCTGTAAGCGTAGGCCTTGGCACAGTTTGGGCTTATTTTTATGGCTGTGTTGCAATCTTTAATCGCCATATCAAATTGTTTGACCGTGCAATAAAATATCCCCCTGCTGTAGAGGGTTTCTTCATTTTCGGGCTCAAGCCTCACGGCCTCGTTAAAATCCATTAATGCCTGATCAAACTGTTTTTGGACAAGTAACGAAAGCCCTCTTATAATATAAATGACTGGGTCAAGCTCATCGATCTCAATGGCCCTGTTGTAATCGGCAATGGCCTTATCGTGTTGCTGGGTGCGGGCATAAATTGACCCCCTGTAGGTGTAGTATACTGGGTCTTTGGGGTTGATAGTGATAGCCTTGTTGATATTTTCAAAAACCTCTTCAATCAGCCGATGCCCTTCGGGGAACTTGCTAATCCACCAGTGCGCTTCAAGGGCCACAGCCCTGCGCAAATAAAAATCCGCGTCATTAATGGTAATAACCTGCGCACTATCGGGTATGCCCCTGTCGCGATTTTTAGGCAAAGCACCCACAATCATACGCTTTGCATGGACCATGCTGAATCGTTTAAACATATAAGTCTTTTTTCCTACCACCCCTTTTTGTTTTTATTGTCAGTGTTTCCAAACAGCAGACTCGGGGCCTCGCCCATGGCGACACGCCTACCACACCTGTCGTATGTGTTGTTGTTTTCGGTGTACCCCAGCAGAGCACCGATCCTGTCGGTAACAATCTCCCTGCTCCCTGTGTCGGTAACAGAAAATAAAAGTTCGCCTGTTGGTTTGTAGATTGATTTTTTTGTATTCATGATTTGTTTCTCCTTAAAAGTTTTATTTTTTTGTAATCAAGCACAAACTTCATGGGGTAGACAAGGTGCAGGTCTGGCTTGATGACGTTACAAACAATGTTATTTATAAATTCCATGATGACCGCACCACTTACAATTCGCCTGACGTTCAAAACCAGTTGTCTTGATATTGCCTGTAAAAAAATCGTATTCCATTCTTTGGCCGTTTAGGGCAGGTTGCAATCGGTCACCATTAAGAATAGTGCGAATCGCCTCGTTTGCCGCAAAGGCTGAAACCAGTCCTACCATGGGGCCCAAGCTACCGAGTTTTCTCAAGGGTCGATCAAGCTTTCTGACTTCTTCAAATCCGTCAGGACTCACCTTTTTTAGTGACATACTAACACATTCAAGACAGGGCCCCCTGAAGGGGATCACCGTTGGCCCCATGAGACCAAGATGGAGGTTATATCCACCGGCTACAACATGTGGTATGTGACGGGGCATGCACACTGATCCGATGATATCATTTGTAAAATCCACATTTGGCTCATCGGCACAATTTACGACAACGATACGCCGTGGGGGGATTGATGATCCAAGGACAACCTCGACAACCTTTTCAAGATCATTCGGTCCTTGAATCTTTGAATCTTGGACATCCACGCGCACATGAGGATCGATTGATCTAAGTAGCTCACTCAGCACAGCCACCTTTTTTTCGCCAAATTTATTTGGAAATAAAGACCGATTCAGGTTTGAGGGTTGTACAACATCAGGGTCAATCAGTACCAAATGGCCAACGCCGGACCGACAGAGAAAATGAGCCACCCATGAACCAACACCGCCAATCCCGCAAATAATCACAACAGCGCTTTGGAGACGGCCTTGCACCTCAACAAGACGATAGTCAGGAAAAAAATCACCCAAAAAAGACAGAACTCGTCTGCGGGGATCAGCCTCTGATATTTCTGCCATTTTAACATCTTCAACAATATTTTTTTCGCGCAACACATGAAGTAAAGATTTCAATTTTTTGTGTAAAAAATCACAGTCACCCTTACCCCCAACAACAGAATTCACAACATCCGATGCGTTTTTGGTGCCATCAAGCAGTTTGAGACATTCAAACAAGTCTTGTTGGATCACAAACCTCCTGTTAACACGCGTGTTGCCCATAAAAAAATCACAGAGAATGCCATCAACAGTTTGGTGTACAGGTGCCATGGCTACCGAGGGTCTTAATCGGGGGTAAGTTAATTCTGGTGTTTTCATACCAAACTTTTCTAAGGATGATTACAAAATTTACAATTTTCGCGTTTTGAAATTTTAAAGTGTTCCTGCTTGTATGCCTGAAAATACAATTCAGTTCGATCACTGGTGATTGAGCCGTCAATAAAATACCTGAGCAGGGCAATGGCCGCCGAAAAGGCGGAGAAGGCCGCGAGTGTTGGCAGACCGCCAAAACTATTGCGTCTAAAATGCACCGGATGTGTTACAGGTTTCCAGTCAGCGACGGCTTGTTTAAAATATGCGGAGTAACAATCAGCGCAGGGCGTTTTGCCTTTGACCAGTAATTCCCCGGCACACCCCAAATGGGCATCAAACCCACCGCCGGCAAAAAATGGGATTCCCTTCCTGAAGGCAAAACGCCCGAGAACAATATTAAGATGGCCAATGTAGGGTTCATCTGCCGTATTGATAATGATTGAGGCGTCACCAAGTATTAGTGACAAATCGGTCTCCGGTATCACTGCGACTTGATGTGTTCGAACATCTGCTGAAAGATCAACCGCCTTGATGAAGGCTTCTGCGGCCTGCACCTTTGGCATGCCCACAAGGTCGGTTCTGTGGAATGCGTGGCGCGATAGAGAAGAAGGTCCGACTACTGCCGGATCTATGAGTATAAATTTGCCAAAACCCATCATGGGCAGAACCGCACATAACCAGCCACCAACCGCACCAACGCCAACAAGACCTACAGTGCATGAGCACACAGATTCCTGTACGGACACAACGCCATCAGGCGTGCCACAGAGATCCAATAAAAAATTCATATGCCGTTCGAGGCGCAACAGATAATCAGGGGGAAATGGCAGGTCGTTGATCCAGTCTTTATCAACAACAATACCTCTGCCAAACAGATAATCAATAAACGACAGGAATTTTTTTTGGGCAGACTGATTTTCTGATTGTGGCAGTCTCGCAAGTAACTCGGTTAATGTTGACCTGCCTGTTAACCATGCCAGGGAATCCTGCAAAAACCCCTCGCAGGCCACATACAATCGTTTTCGGGTTGCCAGATAAACAAAGGTAACTTCATCGCCTTGATTAAAATAAACATCCACACCATCACGCAAAAGGGGACTGAACGTCTCTGGACTACATGTTGGGGTTTTCATTTTGGGATTTTTGGGTCTTGCTCAATAGCAAATCTCACCACCCTGCAGGGCTAAAAATATTTTCCAATCTTCGTCAGTAGCGGCAAAGGTTGCATCGTGGGAGCGTGTGCACCCGCCAGTACATCCAATAGTTTTACCACACCCGTGATACTGTGTATTTTCTAACCCCTCCGCCTTGGCTTGCCCCTGCTCAATTTCTACAAAACCATCTTTTTCTAAATGTTCACGCATTTCACTTGTGATCATATTGATTCTCCTGTTTGATGTTAAACCCCGCACGGAGATCCAATGTCCCGTGCTGTGGTCTCATAACGAACTAAACACTCCACAGTCGATTTGTCTCAAAATCTTGGATCAACATTAAAAATCTTGCCGCTGTCCTTTGCGACTGATATTTCCATTTCCACGGCGAGGTACTCGCCGCCGCCATAAAGCACAGGAACAACCCTGTACACACTGACCTCGTACTGATTTCCGGTTTCGGTCATGGTCAAAGTTGTCTCTCTAACGTAGGATATTTTGCCATCCCATCTTTTTAAGGTCATGCCTTGAACAATTCTACGGACTATATCTGAATAACCGGGGTCTCGATGGTCCGTTAGACGAACTGCAGAACTTGGGCCCTTTTTTACCCATGTGCGCATGAAATGATCTACTGTTGCTTCGTCGTCTGATACCAGCACGCAATTAATGCAAATGCAAATCAACAATAAGGACAACAAATAAATTTTATACGGGGATTTCATAGTTTGTTTCCTGTAATCAATCCAATCTCTCCATAACAGCATTGCTAAAAAAACGTGGCGACTACTCCAAATAATGCGCCACATATAATTGCAACAACCCCAATGATAATGCCCAAAACACGGCTTGGCCTATTGCTCATTAAAGCAACTTGAAAAATCAAAACCCCAATAATGATAATGAGCCCAACCAGACCATAAAGCAGAAATCCAAGATATTGAAACAGCATTTTTTAGACCCTCAACTATATTGTTTAGCATTTACCGTTGCCACGGCTTTTCTTTTATCGCGTAGTAAGTGCCAGCCCCAAGCCCAACGGCTATGACCATTCCAAGCACAATGTAGGGCCATGATTTGCGCTGTTTGACCGGCACGTTGCTGTATAAAGGATTCGAAGGTATTGTGTTGGCGCTGTCGTTGTTTACTACAACTTGCGCGGGAGTTTCTTTTTGCACGGTTTTTTGCGGTAGCAGTTCGGGTGGGGCCTTGGCCATTTCTATTTCTTGTGCTTGTTTAAGATAGGCCTCGGCCTTTTTGCGCTCCTCGGCTAAGTCTGACTTTGGGACTTTAACAAGCGCCCAGATGTTGTATTTGTAACTAAGACGGCAATTTGAATAAATCTCCCACCTTTCGTAATAAACATCTTCAACCTCTCTATTTTTGATAAAGGTTGGAAATCCAATCGAACCAAGTGCATCACGCACGTCAGAGCTGTTAACATCTAAACCAGACACCTCTTGGTACTGAGGCTGAGTTAATATGCCAAGCGATTCAATGATCGCCTTTTCGCCGTTTTCGATTGCGGCCTTTTGTGCGGCTTCAAATTTTGTAATTTGTGTGGCAATCCCCACAAAATATTCAAATTGACTGTCTTTATAATGTGTTTTTGCGGCCCATTTTGGTTTACTGCCTGATGTGCTTTCGATTTGTTCGCTGTCCTCGTGGCATTTGTTGCGCGCCCACGCAGAGGTTGGTGTTGTTAAGGCAAGCAACAAAGATAAGATGAGGGATAAAAGACGCTTCATTGTAATCACCCTCCGTTTGTTATTGAGGCTCGGTAACGTTATTGATAAGGCGATCCTTTTCAAAAAAATCTTTTTCTCGTGAATCTACTTTTTTTCTAAAATCGTCACTAAGCACGGCCTTTTTTTTATACCCGTTGAGTGCCCCATCGAGTGCCTTAAGATAATTTTCTTGTGTGATTTCAATCAAGGCGTAACAATCGTATTTGTAAAAGGTGCCGCCCAGACCCAAAGACTGCTTTTTTTCATAATATTGATCGCTAGGGAAAAAGCCTGTGACAACGGCTTCAGCCGAAGAAAATGTCATTGTCTGCAAATCAAGTTGATCGATACCAAGCCCTTCAGCCGCTTCACTATAGGTTGCCTGCAAGTGTTCTTTGAGCGACTCGACAATCACAACTTGAGCCCTTTTTTGAGCGACCCGCATGCCCATAGAGAGGTTTGGTGCGTCAGTAAGGGTGCCAACGGCATACATGGTACCATGTTTAATGAAGACGGCCCCCTTTTTTATCCAATTTGGTTTATTGTCGCTGCGATCTATAATTTTTTCTTTGCCAAGATTTTTTGAATAAAGGGCATGACCAACACCCCCCGCCCCGCCGCACCCTGCCAGAGAAAGCACGCTAACAGTAAAAACAAACAATAAGGAGATCCTTAGGGTGGTCGACCTGACGCCGTGTCCCATAAATTTCTTGGATTTGCACATACCGACAGCGCATAGCCCGAGCGTACTATAATGGTCAATTGAATTATAGCCCGATCGGGCTTTGTCCCTTCGGGCTAAAAGAGCGATTATGAAGCCTTAAAATTGGGGCTTGTATGGACGCCGAACAAAAAAAGTTTTTTGTGGCCTTTGGCAAAAAAGTCAGACAGCTTCGTCTTTCAAAAAACATGACACTCGAAGACATGCAAGATCACGGTTTTTCTCCCCAACATTTTCAAAAAATCGAAACAGGCAAAAAGGCCGTAAATCTTTATACCGCCCACCGTATTTCTATCGCCTTGGGTGTGGGGCTGGGCAGGTTGATTTGATCGAACAAAGTAAGGGGTGTCGAGTGGAGTGAAAAAACGGCGTCACCACATCCTAAATTTACATAATGAATAACCGCCATGGCTGTTTGCCCTGCCCTGATGCGCAAGGGTAAGGGGTCAGGACTGAAGGGTAAGGGGTGTCGACCCCCTTGCCTGCATTGGAGTTTCTAAAAAAAGTAGGCCCCGCCGTTGACATCCTTAAGGGGGCACTGATCACATAAAGGTCTGCTGGGTTTGC
>JADGCS010000056.1 GCA_015228875.1 Deltaproteobacteria bacterium
TGCCTCAAAAGAGCAATCTTTGGTACAGTGGGATTTTTTTTGTTTTCAATAACTTTCAGAAAGCTTTGCAGCTAGCAACAGACTGTCCAATTCAATCAACGCAGTAAGAGGGTGTTAATGGGGGGGGGATTTTATCTGAGCAAAGTGGGGGGAATTTAGGTGAGCGCTATAGCATTGAGGGGACCAACCAACAAAAAAAGGATTTTTCATGCGCCGAAAGGCGTTTTCTACATGCGACTGACCGCGATAGGCGTCCACAATATCCTCTGCCGACCAGGTCTCCTGATCGGTAAAAAGAATGCGTTTGCCTAATACGACTTTTTTGAGCTGTTGATAGATCTGTCCTCTGGTTTGATAAGTCATTTCCAAACAGCCCTTTTTTTTAGTGATGGTGACTTCAAGGAGCTGTTTCATGTGTTGTCCACTCAGGATAGCACTGACCTGTTTGTGAAGTGATGCCTCAGTGTAACCCTTGCCCCGAGCACCCGGTTGCTGGCTACGGCGGAGTTTGGCTGTCAGGTCACGAAGCTTGCGACGCCTTTTTGTGAGTTCCTGCTCAATGCCACGGACTTGTTTTGTAAACAGAACAAAAAGTATGACGGAGGACGGAGCACAAAGCATGGGAATATTATATGTCCTTGGCATTGACTTTCCAACGCACATTATGCGAAATGCGTCGCCGTGGCTATAAATCTTGACACAATTCAATATGTATCCACCGCGGACCGTCAATTGGTGGAGCATTTTTTAAACACCCAACCTCATCACAACCATGACCGCATTCTTGAAGAAGCCGAATACAAGGGCATTTTTAACAGAAACATCGACCACTTTGTTGATGAAAATGATTGGCAGTTGATCTCCACACCAAATTATCCAATTTCCAAATCCCTTTTTTTCTGGCTTGCCCGTTTTTTATCGGGCGCATGCGACCCTGATGATCGTTTGCGCGTGCAAGTCATGGCGAATACCAATCAAAAAAGATTAGCCGATATACACACGCACTTCGGCGGCAATGCATCGCCCGAATTCATATACAATCAGGCCCTGGATCGTGTCGGCCCCAGTGCACTTAATCCGAACAACTGGGGCGAGGCCATAGACATCAGTGCCGCCGTCTATACTGATTACCACACATTCCAAAAAAGACCGTTAGACGATGTCATCCGCGACGCGGTTGTAAACAAAACATTGCCAGCAGAAATATTTATTCCGCCGTCCGATCTTATCAGGTGGGGACAAGAGGCAAAACGACAGCTGAATATTGCATCACAAGACGGCTCGATCCCAGAAGACACCCTGGACAGGTATGGTGCCATCCTCAAACGACACCTCGACGACTTTGCAGATATTGCAACCTACAGGGCCCCCATCAATCCCGAGCTTCGAGATGGAAACGAACTCGCGGATTTTTTAGGAGTCTATAGATTTGCAAGCACCTTTGTCGAACGCGAGACAAATGCCAATGTGTTCACAGCCGCTATTTGGGACGCCATGAAAAATTTTTCCGAGCAGGGTGTTGGCTATGTTGAGATGCGCCTCGCCCTCCCCGAAATCGCTCAGGCAACAGCGGCCTACCCTGGCGTCCCCCCCGATATTGCCGTCAACACACTGGTCAATGATATTTATTCAAGGGCGGCTGAGGCAATTCAAAATGCAAATAAAAAATTAATTGCAGAAGGGCTGGACCCCGTTGATCTGCGGCTCATTGCCCAAATATCAAGACGCGCATCAAGAAAACCGGACAACCTGCTTCAGGCAAAGGCCATTGTCTTGTTTTTAGAAAACCACCCCGAACATGCCCACTGGATTGTCGGCATTGACGGCGGATCAGCAGAAGTTAATGAACCGCCACAATTATACAAAGAACATTTTAAAATCATACAGGAGTACAACCATACTGTGCCAAGCGGACAACAACTCGGCATCACGTGGCATCAGGGTGAGGATTTTACCGATACAAATATTTTTGGCGCCCTGCTCCGTTTGCGCGACGTCGTTGAAATGGGCGCAAGCCGCATTGGCCACGCACTGGCGGCCGGCATAGACCCGCTCTTGTATGCCTTAAAACCATTCACCATGCCCATCGATGAGTACATCCGCTTTCTTGATGATGAAATGACACAAAATTACGCAACCCCAGTTCCCCCCTGTGTCGAAGGCGCCCTGCCCAACCCCAAAGAGGAAAAAGAGCGGGTGATTACCCTCAAAGATGCGGGTTTTAGATGGGTTGCTGGCCACTATCCTGGCGGGGCTGAGCTTGAACAATTTGTCACCGCTGTGCGCGAAAGGCAGAAGTTTTTTTTGACCATGATCAACAAGCGCGGCATTCCCATCGAACTCAACCCCACATCAAATATGCAAATCGTGACGGGTTCGTTTGACAACCACCCGCTCCCGTTTTTCTTAAACGAGGGGGCACGCATCACGATCAACACCGATGATGCGGGGATCTTTGCAACAAGCAGCACCAAAGAACTGAACATTGCACAGAGGATCGGCGGCCTTGACCAAACAGCACTCGACGCCATCGTTGATGAGGGATTTCGTTCATCATTTGCGGTGAGTGTTCGAGGTGAATCGTTAGAACATCTGAGGGACTAAAAAAAAGTATGACGGAGCGACTCCTTCTCGTAGTCATTCAACCCAGCAGACCCCCCGATTCCAATTTTTGAAACACCCCACCGTCCAATATTTTGTGTTTATCATGATACATCATTCTGAACATAGCCTAATGTGTCGTTTTCGTTGTCATAAAAAAAACACGGCTTTGGCATACGCATTGCTTAATACAAAGCTGAACAAAGTTAAAATGTAAAGCCATCAACGCATGGTACCAACTCCAAAACCAGCAACACCAACTCCAAAGCCATATGACAGAAATGAGAATCGTGAAAAAGAAAAAGAATTAAGAAGACTCGCAAAAGAAAAGGAACAAGAAACATTGCAACTCACAAAGAAAGGAATCAGAGGTAGTCTGCAGGCCATCGATGCTAAATCACTTGAAAAAGCAGCTGATGCTGCACTGAATATATTCAGGGGAAGCAAAAAGGATTTTGAACGAGCGATGTTAGTGTGGGAAGCTGAGAGACTGAAGAATGAAAGATATAAGAAAGACATGGAGAGAGTAAAAGAGCTGGAAGAAAACGAAGCTCCAAACCCTAACGCAAGTGGTTCTCCGGGTGATGCCAAAGGTTCTGCAGCAGATGCCAGAGGTTCTGCAGCAGATGCCAAAGGTTCTGCTGCCGATGCCGAAGGTTCTGCTACCGCTGCCAAGAGGGCGGATGCCAAGAAATAACTGATGTGATACATTGACGTTTATTAGTTTGAAAAATAAACTCCATGGTTCTAATGAGATAATGCCATACGATTGGTTCACCGTCATTGAACCCCTTGGTTTTACCAAGGGGTTCTTCAACAGCCACCTTATTAGGAGACTAATCATGACTAACATAAAAAAAAGAAATCAAATTCTATTAATAATAATAGTATGTCTGCTGGAAATTATGGCATCAATTCTTACAAAATACTTGTTAAGTCAAACAGGTGATCCCACAGGTGATTCCACAGGTGATCCCACAATTTTATTTAACACAACAATCGTGGCTAACGGTATTGCAATGACCCTCTTTCAAATTTTTGTCCTGTACCTGGTATTTGTTATCTTAAATATTATGGCCAAGGGCAAATATTTGATCTTCGATTATATATTTATTGTCACCATTACGGTCTTACTACCTCTCTTTTTGTTGAGGGTTGTTATGATGACACTCCTTTGTGTCATTTACTGGAACCCCATGGCGTTCGAGGCACATCATGCACTTCTCATGATTTATTTATGTGTTTTGCTGGCAATTGCACTTGCCATCGCCTCTGTTATCTACACAGTGAAATTACTTAAAAGAAACTGTGAATATGGATACCTGAAGTCCATACTCATTACCCTGTCAACTCTCGCGATATATATTCTGATCAACCAAATAACAGATTCTTTTTTGATCACGAAATTTTAAACAACGGGCACCGGTTATGACGAAAAAGAATTCAAGAGAACTTGTTCCGTTCTCGGAATGCGATTTGTGGCAACTGCAAAAAAATTATTTTCATGAGCATCTTATTTCATTAAACACTTCCTTGTTCTTGCTGGGAATGCACATGGACAAACTTCCCGAAACAAAAAATGCAGCAAAAAGTATGACGAAGCAAAAAGCATCACCATTTCCATGACATATCACCCATGATTTTAATATCTTACTACTATTTTACCATTGTATAATCTGCAGTTTATTGGTAAAATCATGGGGTGTTGTTTCGTAAACAGTTAAAATACCTCGATAAATGGAAAGACAGCCCTCAACGGAAGCCACTGATCATCAGGGGGGCCAGGCAGGTAGGCAAGACTGAGCTTGTGCGAGAGTTTGGGCGCAGCAGATTTTTAAATGTTATTGAAATCAACTTTGATCACCCCGACAACGGGCCCCTCAAATCCGTGTTTGCGTCAGAGTCCCCGCAAAAAATTATCCAGATTCTGGAGACTCATTTTAAAACCAAAATTATTCCACAACAAACACTTTTGTTTCTTGATGAGATTCAAAATGTCCCGAAACTTTTACCGCAACTCAGGTATTTTTACGAAGACCTTCCTCAACTCCATGTGATCTCGGCCGGCTCTCTTCTGGAATTTATACTCAACGAACATGACTTCTCCATGCCCGTGGGCAGGATTGAGTACCTGCACCTGTCGCAGATGGACTTTGAAGAATTTCTGATTGCAACGGGAGAGTCGGCGCTGTTAACATTTCTTGAAAATTTTTCCATTAAAGAAAAAATTCCCGAACCCTTTCACAAGCGGTTGATAGAGTCTGTGCGGCTTTATATTGTCCTTGGCGGCATGCCGGAGGTCATCAGGACATACTGCGAACAAAAAGGCATTGAAGACTGTCTCAAAACACAAAGCCAGATTTTAACCACTTTTCAGGACGATTTTTTCAAATATAAAAAACGTCTTGATCAAACAAGACTCAGAAATGTTTTTCGCAGGATTCCGTTACTCGTTGGGCAAAAAATCAAGTACGTCAACATTGATCCCAACGAGCAATCAAGGCCACTGGCACAGACCCTTGATCTGCTCTGCCTCGCCAGAATATGCGCCCGTGTTTATCACTCATCATGTCAGGGAACACCCTTGCGCGCACAGATCAATGAACGGGTTTTCAAATTGCTGTTTCTCGATGTGGGACTCATGTGCCACAGTTGCGGTGTCGGTTACCTTGATGTCAAGGCAATCAACGACCTCATCCTTATTAATCAGGGGGCACTGACGGAACAGTTTGTAGGACAGCACCTCCTGTACCAGCATCCACCGTACGAAGAGCCTGAGTTATTTTACTGGATGAGGGAGAAAAAAAATGCCGCGGCCGAGGTCGATTATGTTATCACACACGGGCAGACCATCGTTCCCGTCGAGGTCAAATCGGGCTCAACAGGACGATTAAAATCACTGCACACGTTTTTAAGCCAACACAACCTCAATTGGGCCTTAAGATTTAACGGAGACTACCCATCGTTACTCAAGACAAAAACTGCCCTCCCAACCGGTAACGTGACAATGCACCTCTGCTCCCTGCCGTTTTATCTCATTGGTCAGACAAAAAGAATTCTTGAAGAAATCATATGTTCATAAACACGCCTTTCCCAAATACCTTCCTACCGTCTTGCCGCGGATAACAGGCATCCGATCGCCAGCCAGTTTGCGAGCAGTGATGACCCACCGTAACTGAAAAAGGGGAGTGTCACACCTGTGAGTGGAATAAGGCCAAGCACGCCCCCAAGATTGATCACAAGATGCCAGAAGAACAGACCCACACAGCCCACAGCAATAAAATAACCGAAGCGGGTTTCTGACTTTGCGGCAATGTTGATCCCCGAGACCAGAAAAAGAAAATACAACAGCAGAGTAAGGGCACCGCCCGCAAAGCCCCATTCCTCGAGCAATACCGGAAAAACAAAATCGGTGTGCCTCTCCGGCAGAAATTTAAGCCTGTGCGATTGTCCCTTAAGATACCCCCTGCCAAAGATTTTGCCGGACCCCACCGCTATCTTTGACTGCACAAGGTGATAACCCGAACCACGATGATCGTGCTCAGGATTTAAAAAACTCACAATCCTGTCCTTCTGGTATGGCTTTAACGCAAACTCATAGCTTAACAAACCAGCCAGGCACAACAACACAACAACAACAAAAACCAGACGCAGCCTCACACCATGAACAAAGACAACAGTGCCAAAGATAAAACCATAAAACAGGCTGCTCCCAAGATCGTTCTGCATGATCACGAGGGCCGCAGGCAGCAAAAATAAAATCAGCGGGGCAATGATGGTCTTGAGGTTCAAGTCTTTTTCCGACGGAAGTTGCGAAAGATAGCGGCTTAAAATTAAAACAAGCCCCACCTTGCCAAACTCGGCGGGCTGAAGCCTCACAAAACCCAGATCCAGCCAGCTTAAAGACCCATGCATCCTGGCCCCTACCATCAAAACAAGAACAAGTAATAAAAGTGATGCGGCATAAAAAAGCGGCGACCACACATACAGGTGTTTTAATGAAAGCCTTGAGACGGCAAACATGACAACGACACCAAGGAGGGTATAAAACAACTGGGCCGCAAAATAGGGGCTTGCCTGGCCCGCTTCAAAAACAAATGTGGCAGAATAAAGATTAAACAGCCCGATAACCGCAAGAATAAGGGCAAAGACAAAAACGGAATGATGATATATTTTGTGGCGTCCAGGATTCATGAGTTTAATGTATAGGGATTTCAAAGTCGACAGAGCGCGGGTGCATATCTCGCAAAATGGAGGCATTCAACCGCGTCACAGTCAAGTTAGTAACTTGTTTTGCTGCCTTTAACTTTTGGTCAAAATACGCGTCAATCACTGCACCGGCTATGGGGGCCGCTGTGGCAGAGCCTCCCCGGCCATGCTCGACAATCACGGCCACGGCAATTTGGGGATCGTCGTAGGGTGCAAAGGCGATAAAAAGAGCATGGGCCTCTCTGCTCTGCCCCTTGATGCCCTTTGACCCGTGACTGACCACCTGTGCCGTCCCTGTCTTTCCGGCGATCTTGTGCGGGTTGTTTTTAAGCTTGGTGGCAGTCCCCACACCATGCACCACCTCGATCATACCTTTTTTTACAAATGCGAGGGCCGCGCTGCCAGACAGTTGTGTCCTGGTTTTTTCTGTTTTTATTTTTTCGACAAGCTCACCATCAGGCGAGAGAATTTCGAGCCCAAGATGCGGTGTCACCCTGTAGCCCCCGTTGGCAACCAACGAGGCAGCCACCGCGTTCTGCAGGGGTGTCGTCAAATCGTAACTCTGACCAATCGCCACCGACAGGGTTTCGGATTCGAACCACTTTTGTTTAAACCTTTTTTCTTTCCACTCTGATGTTGGGATCAGACCGGCCTGCTCGTACGGGATTTCTATCCCCGTCTTTGACGCAAAACCAAAGAGACGCGCGTATTGCGCCAGTCTGTCCACCCCGAGTTTTAAACCCAGCCTGTAAAAAAAGACATCACACGACTGCGCAAGCCCCTTAAGCGGATCAACCCTGCCGTGCCCCCCACCTTTCCAGCATTTGAAAAAACGATTGCCAAACTTAAGCCCTCCCCCGCACGAAAAAAAAGTTTTTTCGGTATCGATAAGACCCAAATCAACACCCGCAGCCATCCCGACAATCTTGTAGGTCGAGGCCGGGGGATACATGGCCTGTATCGCACGGTTGAAAAGAAATTTTTCTTCGTCAAGGTTGATCTTGCGCCAGTAATCCCTGTCAATGTTTTTGGTGATGCGGTTGGGATCGTAACCGGGGGAACTGTACAACACAAGCACCTCACCATTACGAGGATCTATCGCAACAACAGCACCCTTCTTCCCCTCAAAGAGTGTGTGAGCCGTCATCTGCGCGTTAAAATCAAGCGTTGTTTTAAGAATATTCCCCCTCCGAGGCATCTCGGTTGCCTGCTGTTTTAAAACCTTAAGATCTTCTGTAGCCTCAACCTCCCGCCCCCTCGCGTTCACCACCCGCCCCAGAACGCCGTCTTTGCCCTTTAACCAGAGATCGTAGGCCTTCTCGACCCCCGCGGCGCCCGTGAGATCTCCCAGAGAAAACAGATCCGGATGGGACAGCTTTGCTTGTTTGAAACTTGTCTTGTCTATCTCGGTCAAGTAACCGAGTGCGTGTGCAAATACTTCGGGGTAAAGATATTTTCTGACAGGGATGTGACGCACAGCCACGCCTGAAAAATCAAGTGACCCGCCCTCGGTGTAATCGGGGGATAAATACTCCTTGATCTTTGCAACCCTTTCGTAATCGACATCGGCGGCAATCACCACCGGCATGAAGCGCGGCTCATAACGTGCCTCATCGAGTTTTTTTAAAACAGCCGATTCTTCGAGGGCAAGCACCCTGCAGAGATTTTTAACAACACGATCACGATCAGAAATATATTGAGGGATCATCACAATCTCAAAGTAAGGACGGGTCACGGCAATAATCTTTCCGTGACGATCGGTGATATTTCCCCTCCTCGCAACGATCTCTTCTTCCCTGACAAAGATTTCTGTCGCAAGACTTTTATAATAATCCCCCTGCATGACTTGAAAATAAAAAAGCCTCGCCGCAAGGACAATGATCAGCCCCATGATGCCCATCACAATGAAGGGAACCTTCTTCTTGAGATCAATCATGTCTTCTTCATGATAAAGACTCATAGCAATTCATCGAACTTTCGTTTTCCATTGAGAATAATATGTGCACTGCCCCTTCTGTCGTCAGATGTCCGGTGAATCCTGAGGACGATAAAAAGACGGTCCCACAGCATAAAGAGCGGGACAGAAAAAACAAGCATCACAAAGGCATTGACAATGGTGTTGATCATCAGATGCGGCATGATCACAAAACCAGGGGTCCCAGAGTCGACAAGATACAGCAGCAGGGAGTGCAGAAAAAACAATATAAAAACACAGACAGACTGGACAAGATAGGTCTCGGTAAAAAAATCACGGCGCAGCCTGTAAAAACACCCCAGAACAACAAGCCATGGAAAAAAAATCATGGGAAGGCCAAGCCCGGAAAAAGGGGCCACAAAAAGCGCATAACCGCACAGCGAAACAAGAACATATTTAAATTTTTTCCTCAGCACCAAAAAACATAAAAAAAGGGCGGCAAACTGTGTCTTGATCAGGATGTCACCAAAATAAACATGGACCAGAAGATCGGGAACAAGACAAAGAGAGATAATGAGAAGACCTGCAAAATACATTGTGTCCCTTAAACATGAAGACAGCAGCAGAAGAGTACCGGGCGTTGCCAAACAGACTCCTAAGGATCAATCAACACATACAAGTCGTTGACCTTTGTAAAATCAACAGCGGGCATGACCGGCGATTCTTCGAAAAAACCGTCCTTGTCCAGATTGACCTTAAGCACAACACCAACAGGGATGCCACGGGGATAAATACCCCCAAGACCCGATGTTAATAAAACATCTCCTGCTTTAAGTTCGTGACCTTTTTCAACGTACTCAATCTGACTGAGATAGGGCAACCGCTTGACTGTCAGGTCTCCCATTTGCAGACCACTGACAAGACATCGCATGTCTGTTCGCTCGTTATAAACATCCACCGAAAAGGCACCGTCAATCATCAGCAGGACCTTGCTTGCGTCATCAAAGGCCTGAACCACCCTGCCCACAAGCCCCCTGTCGGATACAACAACCGTATTCAGTTTAATGCCATCCCTCTTTCCGGCGCTGATCATGAGTGTGCGCGACAGCAAAAAAGGGTCATGATTGAGTATGGCCACCCTCTGGATCCTGCGTGCAGGATGTGAATACGATTTTGACACCTGATCAATCCCCATCTTGTCTTTGAGCTGCTGCCTTAAAGACTGGTTTTCAATCTTTAGAAACTGAAGCTCATTTTTTAAAACGTGATTTTCACTATGCACATCAACAAGGACCAGATAATTATGAAAGAGAGCCGAAAAAAAAGAATGGGCATTGCCCAAAAAAGCCACAAACGGTTTATAAAGATAAACCAGCGCACGGTCGGCCGGCCCCGTTGCGAAGCCATCGCGGCTTAAACCAAAAAAAAAATGACCAGTGGAAAGAATCACGGCAAGGAGGGCTGTTAAGAGAAGAAGGCGTTTCTTCATTTCAAGTTACTACAATATGGAGACTTCTCGCAGAAAGCTTAATTCGTCGAGCGCCTTTCCGGCGCCGTAGACAACGCATGACAGGGGGTCATCGGCAACCGTAACAGGCAGGCCAGTTTCTTCGTGGATAAGTTTGTCGATCCCCCTGATCAACGCCCCCCCGCCGGCAAGTGTGATGCCCCTCTCAAATATATCGCCCGAAAGTTCGGGCGGTGTTTTTTCGAGTGTGGCCTTGATGGATTCGACAATGGTGTGAATGGGTTCTGAAATGGCCTCTCTGATCTCGTCTGAGTTGATTTCGAGGTGCCGTGGGATTCCCCCGACAAGGTCACGACCGCTGATCTTCATACTTGTGACCTCGATGCCGGGAAAGGCGTTGCCAATATTAATTTTGACCTGTTCTGCTGTTCTGTCTCCGATAAGAAGGTTGTAGTTGCGTTTGACAAACCCAATGATGGCCTCGTCCATGGCATCGCCAGCGATACGCACCGACTGCGATTCGACAATACCCGCCAGTGAAATCACGGCAACCTCTGTCGTCCCGCCGCCAATATCGACAATAAGGCTCCCACAGGGTTCTGTTACCGGAAGCCCGGCGCCAATGGCCGCGGCCATGGGTTCTGCGATCAGATAGACTTCTCGCGCCCCCGCAGATTCTGCAGATTCGCGAACAGCCCTTTTTTCGACCTCTGTGATGCCATAAGGGACGCCAATAATAATGCGGGGTCGGATGAGTGATTTGCGATTATGGGCCTTGCGGATAAAATACCTGAGCATGGCCTCGGTGACCTCAAAATCGGCAATCACGCCGTCCTTTAAGGGTCTGATGGCCTCGATCATACCAGGGGTGCGGCCCAACATCTCCTTGGCCTCTCTGCCCACGGCAAGAATTTTTTTTTGGCCGCGATTGTTTTTTCGTACTGCCACAACGGAGGGTTCTGAGGAAATGATCCCTTTGCCCTTTCCGTAAACAAGCGTATTTGCTGTCCCAAGATCGATGGCAAGGTCGTTTGAAAAAAGACCAATAAATATATCAAAAAACATGTCTTAACCCCTTTTTTTGCCAACAACAAAACAACCTTGATGGAGCAAACAAAACAATCAAGCCGAGGCAGAAGACTAGCAACCCTTTCAAGGCAGGGCAAGAAAATTAGTTGAAAACATGGGGGGGGAGACAGTAGGATCAAAAAATGCTAAATGTACTAAGAAAAAACAAAGAAAGTGTGATTATAAAAGTCATCCTGGGATTTATTATCCTTTCGTTTGCGGCCTTCTTTGGCATCAGTTCGATGGAAAAAGGCAACCTCTCTGTCGCTGTCCCTGCCTCTGTCAACGGCGAAGGCATCAACCCAGTCAGGTTTAATTACTACCTCGACACCCAACTAGAACAGCTCAAGTCTGTTTTTAAAGATAACATCCCTCCAGAGTACCTTGCGAGCGCCCAAGCAAATGTCGCCAATCTTCTCATCAACAGACAACTTATCGATGACACCATCAGAGGGTATGGTTTCCGCATCTCTCCCGACGAACTTGCGGAGCATATAAAAAACAATGCCCAGTTTCAAAGAGACGGCAAGTTTGATTTTAACTATTATCAGGACCGCTACCTCCCCGGCTACAAACTGCAGACGGGCGGTTCGTACGAAAAAGACGCATCGGCAGAGCTGCTCTCAGAAAAAATATTCGGTGAGTTTAAAAATATTATGGAACCAACCAGTGAAGAGCTTGAAAGACGCAACACCATCGATAACACGCTATTCAGTTTCTCCGTTGTTAAAGTCTTTATGCGAGACAACGATGCTGACGCAGAAATAAAACCAGATGCAAAAGCTCCCGCCGACAACAAAAAGACTGATGACAAAATAACCCCCGAGCAAAAAGCCCAAAAAATATTCGACGAGTGGAAAAAAGGGACAAACATTCAACCGCTCCTCGACGAATACAAACTGTCTCAAACCAACATGCCCGATATCACTTACAGCAAAATTAAATCAGTCTTTGGCGGCAAGGGAGAGATCAAGAATCTCAAAGAAATCATTTCACTGACCACAGAAAACCCCTTCACCTCTGCGGTCATCAAAGAAGACAATTACTACTACATTGTCAAACTGACGGACATCAAAAAGACAGAGACATCATCCGAAGAGAGTGAGCAAAGTCTCACGACACTCAAGGAAACCTACTCGGAAGAAATAGCATCAAGCCTGCAAAGCGCTTTTATAAAAGACTTAAGAAAAGACGCCAAAATTCAGTTCAACGAACAAATCAAATAATCGTGGACACGCTTAAGCCCTACAAATTTTTCGGGGACATCATTAACAACGGCGGTGAAATCTACCTGGTGGGCGGCTGCGTCCGAGACCAACTTCTTAACAGACCCATCAAGGATATCGATCTTGTGGTCAGACTCATCCCGCAGAATGATCTGATTACACTGTTGCACTCATCAGGTTACTGCAACCTGGTCGGCAAATCGTTCGGGGTGATCAAGTTTAAACCAAGGGAAAACCCTGAAATCGAAATTGACATCTCGCTCCCGCGCACAGAGGTTTCAACGGGAACGGGACACAAGGACTTTAATGTCAAGCACAGTGAGACGCTCACAATCGAAGCCGACCTTCTGCGCCGCGACTTTACAATCAACGCCATGGCCCTTCATCTCACGGACCACAAGTTAATCGACCCGTTTGGTGGACAAGACGACCTGCAAAGTAAAATCATCAGGACCGTCACAGACGCATCGTTTGAAGAAGACCCGTTAAGGATGCTCAGGGCCATCCAGTTCGCGGCCCGTTTTGATTTTTCAATTCACCCGGCCACCCTTGTCTCCATGACTCAGCACGCGAGCCTCATCACAACAATCTCGCCGGAGCGCATTATCATCGAGATCAAAAAATTATTCAGCGCACCCAAACCTTCGGTGGGCTTTGACCTGATGGGATCTACCGGCCTTCTGGCACTGATCTGTCCAGATATCGAAAACATCAAGGGGATCATTCAACCCAGAAAAAAAAACGAGGATGTTTACACGCACACAATGAAGGCACTGGATGCCGCAAGGGCATCAGAAGAACTCACAAACCCCGGCAACATCAACACCATGCTTGCGGCCCTCTTTCATGACACCGGCAAGTTTAAAACACAGCGTCACACCGACACGCAGACCCCCACATTTTACAATCACCACCTCGTCTCCGCCGGTATTGTCTGGCGCTGGATGAAAGATTACAAGGTCACCACAGCGGGCTTTGATCCCGAACACATCCGTCAACTCGTCGAATACCACATGTTCGAGACAATCCATTTTAAGGACAACGATAAGGCCTTAAGAAGATTTATTACAAAAGTGGGTAAGGATCACATTATCGACCTCCTCGATTTAAGACTTGCCGATAAAAAGGGCGGCCGTTTTCCCCAAAAGGTTTACGGGATTGTAAAACTCCGTGAACAGATTATCGAAGAGATCAACCGCAAACCCCCATTTACAGCCAAAGACCTGGCCATAAACGGTCACGACATCATGGCCCTTGGATTCGCAGCAGGCCGCATCATCGGCGACATTCAAAGGTTTTTAATGGAAAAGGTCCTGGATCAACCCGAACTCAACACAAAAGAAGGGCTGACAAGTCTCATAGAAGATAATAAAGAAGCACTGAGGGCTTAAAAGCCATTGATCAAGTGCTGCGAGAGCTCAAGGCTATTTATCCGCCAGAGCCCTGGCGCAGGCGGAAGCGCTGAAAAAGCTAACGACGGAGGCAATTATGGCAGGCGACGAGCAAGCAAAATCACGTGTTCTCGAAATCAAGGGCGACAAGCTTAATGAACAAAAAAAATTTAAAAAGGCCTTCGAACATTATCAACAGGCGCTCGAACTCGACGAAGGCCGTCTTGAACTCTACGATAAACTCATCAAGGTACACGAAGAGTTTATCAAAGACTGGACCAACGATGACTTTAGCTACAATGTTCACCTGACAATGCGCAAACAAGAGGTCATGGACCCCACATTTAAAAGACTCAATGCACGTCACGAGCCCGAGTACAAGGCAATCACACAACTCGTTAATAACATGCTCAATGCCAAAGACAGGGAAATAGAAACAAGGTTTGTCGAAGAAATCGTCGGACAGGGACCATGTGCCCTTTACCCGCTCATCGATTTTATTTTGGGCTTTAAAGCGGTTGGTAAAATAAAAAGGGCCCAGAAAGAAAAAGAACAGAAGACACCGGTGTCACCTTAAGGCTGAATTGAGACCCGAAAACAGCGGCAAGTCCGAAAAAACAGACAGGTGATACGGGATTTAATTGAGTTCGGAGAGTCAAAGTTGCGCAACAAACACATGAAGCACGGGAAGTCGCGTAGAACTCAATTAAATCCCGTATCACCTGTCACCCAGCATGCCTCAGCCGCCAAGTATGAATTAAATCACATGTCACCCGCAAATACAAAAGTCATAGGGATCACCGGAGGTATCGCCACAGGCAAATCAACTGTCTCGCGGTGGTTTAAAAAAAAAGGGTGCCCCGTCATCTGTGCCGACAGCATCGCACATGATCTTTTAACAACAGGGACTGTCAGTTACAAAAAAACTGTTCGCATCTTTACCAAAAACATCCTTAACCCCGACAAATCCATCAACCGCGCAACCCTTGCCCAAATGGTTTTTACCAACCCCAAACAAAAACAGAAACTGGAGAAAATACTGCATGCCAGGGTCAGAAAAAAAATGCGCGCCCTGTTAAAGGAGTACAAGAAAAAAAAGCACCGCCTCATCTTTCTGGATATCCCACTGCTCTTCGAAAACAGGCTCGAGTGGCTGTGCGATGGCATAATATGCATCAGCGCCCCGCAGAAAACACAGATTGAACGGCTGAAAAATCACAGGGGGCAGTCCCGCAAACACGCATTGGACAGGATAAAGGCGCAGATGCCTCTAAGACACAAAGAAAAAAAATCAACCTTTGTTATCAAGAACAAGGGATCAATGGCTGAACTTAATAATAAACTAAAAGACCTCTTTAAAAAAATCTCGGATACAAGTTACTTAACCAGCTTAAACGAGCTTAAATAATCCTCGACCTCTTTGGTCTCGATATTCTTTTTTAACCCTGCCGCCATGATCTGATACAGGCGATTATTGACAAGATACAGATGTGTTTTAATGACGCCTTCTTCTGTGCCTTTATTAACAGCAACCGCAACAATCCTGCCCGGGTGGCCATCGAGAGAAACAACCTTTTCGCTTATGAGCTTTCCGCCTGTATTTTCGAGTGCCCCTGTTTTTGCACCATCGAGCATGACCTGCGGGTCTGTGAGCTTGATCATTTCTGGAGGATAGTCGATATACATAACAACGTAGGCCGTACCGTCTGGTTTTTCACCCGTGAACATGTTCATTTTAAGGTCCCCCACGGCTGTTGGCTCGACCTGTGAAGATGCCGTGAGGACCGCCGGCGCCATAACCACAAAACCGCCCTCTTTTGATTCAAACTTTGTGACCTCTGCATAGGCATTGTTAATATAGAAAAGACCCAACACAATCAGTAAAACAGCTGAAATTTTTCGCATATAATCCTCCGTGTAACACGATTAAAGAGAGCTCAAAACCACATAACAACCAGACAAACAACTGCTGGCCGTATAACAAAAAAAAAACAAAAAAACCCACGTTTTTCAAAAAAACACCAGCACAAGGGTGTTGCACGCGCATCACTCATTTTTTGACATAACACATGCCTTCATAATAGGGTGCGAGAACCATCCTGCGCTCATAGCTCAGTGGATCAGAGCATCTGGCTTCGAACCAGAGGGTCGGGAGTTCAAATCTCTCTGGGCGCGCAAAAATTTGGCGCCAGCCAAATTTTCAACGAATCACGAAGAACGTGAACGAATTACGTTTTTTGCAGTTTGGCAATCTTGGGTAGCGCCAAATTTCGTTCTTCGCTCACGTAATTCGTACTTCGGGAAAAAAAAAGAATGAATCCACAATTTTCATTTGAGAATCTTGACGGCCCTGATGATCACGAATCTGTTAATCTCAGTTGAGAACCTTAAAATGGAGCGCCTTGTGAATCCCACACTTAAACATATCGATCCCACATTGGTGGTTGGGGTCAACGCCCGCACCACAAATCAAACAGAATGGAAATCCGATACGGCTAAACTGCCAGCCCTTTGGAAAAACTTTTTTACAATGAACGTCTGCAGCACGATTCCCAACGCAATCGAAGGAAATCAAATCTATGGGGTCTATTCGGACTACGAGTCAGACTATAACGGGGCATATACGGTTACTGCAGGAAAGCGTGTTTCTGAATCAAAAAATCTGCCTCAAGGGCTTACTCCTGTAAATATTGAGTCTGGTACATATCTGGTTTTCGAGGGCCGGGGCCCTTTGCCTGAGATTGTCATCCAACTTTGGCAGGAAATCTGGAGTTATTTTTCGAAACCACAATCACCAAAAAGAAAATACACAACCGATTTTGAGTTGTACAAACCAGACGGATGGGTTGCAGTTCACGTTGCTGTTATGTAAAAAAACAAACCCATCTAAAATGGTGGCTGTATCACGAAGAGCAATGGAGGCCATGAATGACACGACAAGACCCTCGTAAAAAATCAAAACAGGGGTGACAGCAAGTGGCCAAAGGTAGTCAATAACCGGACAACGGGGCACAAGAGGACCTCGTCTTGATTTTTGTTGATTTTTGCACGGTTTTTTCTCTTTTAACATCCCCTTGAAATGCCCCTTGTGTAGTGTTAACAGTTCTTGGCATCATTAACAAACCAACGGGGGGACTCATGAAACAAGACACCCAAAAAGAACTTGAGCGGCTTGGCATTGGCAGGACCGTCCGCGCACTGCGTGAGCAACAGCGTATCTCAACCGAAGAATTCGCCTCAAAAATAGACCTCACGCCTGTGCTCCTTGGGCAAATCGAAGACGACGTGATCCCGCCAACCATCGGAACACTGCTCAACATGTCAAAGATTCTGGGAGTAAACATCGACTACTTCTTCCGCAAAAAATCTTCGCTCGAAAAGATCGAACTCACCCGCGCGGGAGAGCGCCTCATCGTCCCAAAAGGTCCGCACTCAAATGCTGCGAGGCTCACTTACAAATACCAGGCCCTCTCTTACCGGCTTCAAGGTAAAAAAATGGAGCCTTTTCTCATCGAGTTCGACACCGAGACCGAAGAAAATCTCATCCCCCTCTCACACGAGGGAGAGGAGTTTATTTTTTGCCTGAGTGGAGAGATCGAATTCATCTCCGAAAAAACACGGATCACATTAGAGGCAGGAGACGCGCTCTACTATTTTTCATCGCTCCCCCATGTGTTAAAGGGAAAAGGGGCCGAAAAACCAAGGGCCCTTGCTGTGCTGCTGCCAGGAACAGAAAACAGCGCCGGCGTTTAATCGGGACAACAAAGCAACTCTATCAAGGAACAATCAATGATCGAAATAAGAATCCATGGACGCGGGGGACAGGGGGCCGTGATTGCCTCTAAAATACTGGCCTGCGCGTTTTTTAGTGAAGACTATTATGTTCAGGCCTTTCCCAAATTTGGTGTCGAGCGGCGCGGCGCACCGGTAGAGGCCTTCCTGCGCATCGACCGACAAAAGATCCTTCTGCGCAATAATATTTACACACCAGACCACATCATTGTGCTGGATCACACCCTTATCGAGGCCACCGACGTGACTGCTGGCCTTAAAGAGGGTGGCTGGATCATCACCAATGCCCCTGATAAACCAGCGCACCTTGCCCGATTAAAGGGCTACAAAATTGCCTGTGTCGATGCCAACCAGATCGCCGCCAAATTCAGACTGGGCTCGCGTTCGGCACCCATTGTCAACACAGCGATCCTTGGCGGTTTTGCCAAGGCAACGGGGCTTGTTAAACTCGACTCCATCACAACGGCGATCAGGGGAGAGGTCCCCATCAAGGCCAGCGAGAACGCCGAGGCCGCCACAGAGGCTTATCAAAACACCATCATCTGATTAAGTTCAGGAGAGTCTGCATGTCCAACGAACACATCGTCAAATACAAAAATCTTAGCGAAATGCCAGAGGTCGTGATCTCCAGCTCCACGATGCTTTGGAACCACACCGGCTCGTGGCGCTACATCAGGCCCCGCTATGTCAACAAGGTCCCGCCCTGCAACCAGGGTTGTCCCGCGGGCAACGATATCGAAAACTTTGTCGGCCTCATCCAACAGGGCAAAACAGAAGAGGCCTTTATGGTCCTCAAGGAAGAAAACCCCTTCCCCCGCACCTGCGGCCGGGTCTGCTATCACCCGTGTGAAACCGCGTGCAACCGCGCCCGCTTTGACCGCTCTGTCGCCATCAACGCACTCGAGCGCTTTGCCGGAGATCACGCCCCCAAGAACTACACAATAAAAAAACAGCGTCCCGACTCGGGCAAAAGGGTCGCCATCATAGGCTCCGGCCCCTGCGGGCTCGCCGCGGCCTACCACCTGTCAAGACTTGGACACAGCGTCACAGTCTACGAAAAACTCGACAGGCCGGGAGGGCTGCTTCGCTACGGGATCCCCGAATACCGCCTTCCTAAAGATGTCCTCGACAGCGAGATCAACGACATCATCAAACTGGGTGTGGACATCCAATGCCGTAAAGAAGTGGGAAAGGACATCGGCTGGCAGGGGCTTAAAGAATTTGATGCCGTCCTGATTGCCACAGGTGTTCATAAAAACAAAAAACTCGGCATCGAAAACGAAACAGCTCTGGGCGTGGTTGCGGGGCTAGAGCTATTAAAAAGCATCGCACAAAAAATGCCGCTCGACCTGGGCCCCAAGACCGTTGTGATCGGCGGCGGCAACACAGCCATCGACGCCGCGCGCTGCGCCTTAAGGCTGGGGAGTGAGGCCACAATCCTCTATCACCGCTCAAGGGCAGAAATGCCGGCATTCGTGGACGAACTCGACGAGGCCGAAAAAGAAGGCGTGGTCTTTAACATCCTCTCCCAGCCGGTCAGGGTGATCACAGAGAACGGGCGCGCAACGGGGATCGAGATGCGCAAAACGCGCCTTGGCGATCCTGACGAATCCGGCCGTCGCAGACCAGAGCCTGTACCTGACAGCGAGTTCGTTGTACCCGCAAGCACCATCGTCACCGCGATCGGCGAGTCCCCAGATCTCGCATTCTTACCGCCCGATGTCTTGCTTAAATGGGGAAAAATCATCATCGAAAAATTTGGTCTCACAAAGCACCCAGGCGTCTTTGCGGGCGGTGATGTGGCCTTGGCGGAACAAAACGTGGCCGTTGCGATTGGTTCGGGCAAGGCCGCCAGCATGGCGATTGACGCGTATCTGAACGGCGCGGACATCAACAGTGCTGCGGAACGCCTCGTTATTGGCAATCACGGACAGGCATCAATGAGCGCCTATCTTAAAACCGGCAACGCGCACTCCAACAACCGCAGCAGCAAAATGGTTGTCCCTTTCGAAGACATCAATCTCAATCACTTTGAAAAATTTGAACGCTCAAAAATTCCCAAACTTAAACTCGCAGACCGCAAGCAAAACTTCAACGAGGTGCACAGGGGCATCACAAAATCGGCTGCCTTGCTCGATGCCAACCGCTGTTTTCACTGCGGCGTTTGCACCATGTGCGACAACTGCTTTGTGTTTTGTCCCGACATTTCTATCACACACAGCCCCAACAAATGGGGCTACGACATCAACTACGATTTTTGCAAGGGGTGCGGTATCTGCGTCAAAGAATGCCCCCGTTCGGCCATGATCATGGAGGATGAAAAATGAAAAAAGTCCTGATGGGCAACCATGCGGCTAGTCAAGCTGTCAAACTCGCGCGGGTCAAGATGATCGCGGCCTATCCCATTACCCCGCAGACACAAATCGTCGAAGAACTCTCAGAGATGTGCGGCTCGGGTGCGCTGGATGCCAAGTTTCTTAAAGTAGAATCCGAGCACTCCGCGATGGCCTCGTGCATCGCGGCCTCGGCGACCGGGGTGAGGGCATTCACCGCCACATCGGCAAATGGCCTGGCGCTCATGCACGAGCTTCTGCACTGGGCCGCAGGCGCGCGCCTCCCGCTTGTCATGGTCAATGTCAACCGCGCCATGGCCCCCGGATGGAATATCTGGTGCGATCAGAGCGACTCCCTCTCGCAAAGGGACACAGGCTGGCTTCAATTTTACGTCGAAGACAACCAAGAGGTATTAGACACAGTCCTCATGGCCTACGCAATCGCCGAAAAGGTCCTCCTGCCAGTCATGGTCTGCTACGATGCGTTTTTTTTAAGCCACACCTACGAACCCGTGGACATTCCCGCTCAACAAGAAGTCGACAAATGGCTACCGGAGCACAAAAGAGATTTTATTCTCGACACAAACAACCCAAAATCCCTCAATGCCCTCGTGATGCCTGATCTCTACATGGAGATGCGTTACAAGCTCGAACAGGCGCATCAGGCGGCAATCCCGCTTGTAAACGAGACTGGCGCTTCGTTTTACAAGGCCTTTGGCAGACGCTACCACGCGGTCGAGGCGATCCACTGCGAAGACGCCGAGGTCGTGCTCGTCACCAGCAGTTCCACCACCAGTCCCGCGCGCCTTGTGATCGAGGAGATGCGAAACCGTGGGATTAAAATTGGTCTTGTTAAAATCCGCATGTTCAGGCCCTTTCCCGTTGAGGATGTCTGCCGGATCTTGTGTGGCAAAAAGAAGGCCGTGGTGATTGACCGCAACTTTAGTTTTGGCAAGGGCGGTATCTTTGCCGACGAAATCCGCGGGGCCTTGTGCAACGAAACCCACAGGCCCCTTGTCTACGGCTACATCGCGGGACTGGGCGGCCGCGACATCACACCAGAGCTCGTCCGCGAGATTGTCGAGGAGGCCTGTCAAACAAAACACCCGCCGTCACTCGCTCTCTGGAAAGGATTGATAAAATGAGAAACGACTACCCTCACGACGAACTGTTGCAATCGGGGCACCTCGCCTGTCAGGGCTGTGGTGGCACCATGACGATGAGGCACTGCCTCAAGGCTTTAGGTCCAGACACCATCTGCATTATCCCCGCCTGTTGTTGGACGATCATCTCGGGCAACTTCCCCTACAGCGCGCTCACCGTGCCCGTGCTGCACACGGCGTTTGAAACCACGGCCGCGGCGGCCTCGGGGGTAAGGGCAGCGCTCGACATGCAGGGAAAACCTAATACGACGGTCCTTGGTTTTGCCGGTGATGGCGGCACCTTCGACATCGGCCTGCAGAGCCTCTCCGGCGCTGCCGAGCGCAACGAAGACATCATCTACATCTGCTACGATAACGAGGCCTACATGAACACAGGCATCCAGCGCTCATCGGCAACCCCCGAACTCGCGTGGACCACCACCACACCGGAAACACGGCCCAAGCTCGGCCCCAAAAAAAACATGATCCAGATTCTCGCGGCCCACAAAGCCCCTTATTGCGCCACCGCCAACGTCGCATGGCCAGAGGATCTCATCCGCAAAGTCAAGAGGGCCGCAGGTATCAGGGGGACCAAGTTCATCCATGTCTTGTCCCCCTGTCCTCCCGGGTGGAAGATCTCATCAGAAATGAGTATCGAGATCGCGCGCCTCGCCACGCACAGCAAGGTCTTTCCCATCTACGAGGTCATTAACGGCGAGGAGTACCACATCAACATCGCCCCCAAAAATGTGCCCGTCAAGGACTACCTGAGGGCCCAGGGACGCTTTCGCCACCTCTCGAACGAAGACATACAACACATCCAGACCCGTATCGACTACGAGTGGAAGATTCTGCTCCAACGCGAAATGACAGAGTCATTTCAAAAAAACATGCCGTAAACGCAGCTCCTGTCGCTTAACGCTGCCCCCCATTGCCGCATCTGTCTTAAAAAAAGACGCCCTCATCATGGCAAAAACACTTGTACCAAAGAAAAAACTGGTATCGCATATAGTAGTTCAACTCTTGCCAAGTACAGCAGTGCTTGGCAAAAGTTAGGAATGACTTAGAGTCTGTCGGGACATGCAAGGGGGGTATGGTTCTCTTAACAGCGTCAGTTCTTGCCTCAGCTCCGGTCCAAGCCGCAGCAGCTTCTGCTGCGGCACAGGTCCCTTTATCCTTCACAAACCCTCTGCCCGGGCCCACGCTCGCCTACGAACCCCATGTTACATTCAAGCAGATTCAAGACGAATTATTCATGCTGCGATCCCTTGGTTTCAGGGCCATTCGGCTCCCCCCTGTCAACCCTCCGGGGATCAAAATGTTTCAGGGCGAAAAAGTGGCCCCCGAAAATTTTGCCTTTCATGGGGTCGATGGCATCAAGCAGGGGAGTGCCTACGCCATCAGAAACCCGCACGCTATCAGCCCTGTGATGGCCGGTCTTGTTGATCCTGCTGCTTATCTCGCCCATCCTGATCAACTCACATTATTTTCCGATGAGGCAGAAAAACGTTTTCGTGATCTTGTGCAGTCAGCAGCCAGGCTCGGCATACAGATCACCTGCGACCTTGTCCTTAATCATGTCTCCCGCGACATCGAAGAAGAATTCACACAACAGTTTGGCAAAGATGCCCTGCTCCACAACGAATTGGATGACGGTAATGATGCCAACGATAACTGGATTGATGTTGTGCCCCTCAATCATTCGGGACCGGCTGGCAACGCCCTCCTCGCCTATCACCTTGGGGCCTACGAACTGCTTGCCCGTCATGGTGTCGGCGTCTTTCGCATCGACGCGGCAAGTTTTATCCCCAAAGATTATCTCACCAGGTTTATTGCGGGCGCAAAACATTTGGCCGAACAAAAAGGCTATCTGGCCCCTCTTTTTTTTGGAGAAACCCTCGGCAAGGGTACCAGCCCCTCCGACATCATTGCTGCGGGCTGCGTGGGTGCCACAACATCTTTCGCCTGGTGGGATATTTTTAAAAACAGCGCCAGTGACTGGGCGCTGCCTCAGTACGAGCATTTAAGAACGGCGGGGGGTATTGCTGTCAACTTTGCCTCGACCCACGACACCCATACCATGGCTCACTGGCACACCGGCACACAGGATTTTTTAAGAACCCTTATCTTAAGCTTTCTGTGGCCGGGCGACGTCTTTGTTCAACGAACCACTCTCGATTTAAACACACAGCAGCCGCCCCATTTTTTGCGGGACATAGGCCATCCCGACCTCCAGCCAAAACCCGACCCCTCAGCATCCAAAATCACGTACGCAAGGGCACTCATAAAAAAACTGGCGGATCTCTATAACCGCTTTAAAATTTTTTCCGCTCCCGCTCATGTAACCGAGACACATCTCAGCAGCGGCATCAGGGTCCTCACACTTAACACGCCAACCGAAGAGGCCCTGATTGTCATGAACACCAGTGATAATGATGTGAACTATCAAATCCCCCCGCTCTATCAGCAAAAAGGCACAAACGGCGCCAATGCAAATATGATCTGGGCAAATAACGATTACTGGGGTACTGTCCATGACGACATCCCTTTGCACGATTTTAAATTGAGCAGAGGGGGCGTTGCCGTCTTTCATCGCACACGCAAACAGGGCGAGGTGGCAAGTATTCCGGGGTACAACTGATTAATGAAGAACCCCGCAGCAAGCTACGGGGTATCAAGCCGAGAAAATTCTCACGCTGCGCCCCAGGAGGCGGGTAATTTAACCCCCATCTGGGGGTCAAAAATGCAATGGCCCGTCAGCATACCACGACATTAAGGGGTTGAATTTATCAACATGACCCCCTATTAAAACCGCATGAAGCAATATCTTGACCTTCTAAAAAACATCCTCGAGACTGGCGAGAGGCGCGAGGACCGCACGGGTACTGGGACCTTAAGTGTCTTTGGAACACAAACCAGGTACAACCTTGCAGAGGGTTTTCCACTTGTCACCACAAAAAAACTTCACTTGCGCTCCATTATTCACGAACTCCTGTGGTTTTTAAACGGGGACACCAACCTTAAATACCTGCACGAAAACAAGGTCAGCATCTGGGACGAGTGGGCCGATGTGAGCGGTGATCTCGGGCCCATCTATGGTTTTCAATGGCGTTACTGGGGAAAAGACTGGTCGCATGATCACCAAAACGCCCCGGGTAAATACCACGATCAACTTGCTGCAGTTATCACCTCACTCAAAAACAACCCGCACTCAAGACGCCACATTGTCAGCGCGTGGAACGTCTCCGATATCGACAAAATGGCCCTGCCACCCTGTCATACGATGTTTCAATTTTATGTTCACACAGACGGGCGGCTTTCTTTACAGCTGTATCAGCGCAGCGCAGACACCTTTCTGGGTGTCCCCTTTAACATTGCAAGTTACGCATTACTCACGCTGATGATGGCGCAGGTCACAGGATACAAGCCCGGGTATTTTATACACACCATCGGCGACGCGCATCTTTACCTTAACCACCTCGATCAGGCAAAATTGCAGCTTGAAAGATATCCCCGCACCCTGCCGCAAATGCACATCAACCCCGATGTAAAATCTCTCTTTGATTTTAAGTATGAGGATTTTAAACTTCTCAACTACAACCCGCACCCGGCCATCAGGGCGGAAATCTCGGTGTAGGGGGGATACATTGGTGTCCTTCAACTGTCGATTAAAGGTTGATCGCTCAAAAATCCGGGATCACAAAATTATCACCCGCGTCAGAAATAAGATCGGTGTCATTTGCCTCGAATTTTGTGATATCACTAAACGTGGCGGTAAGTGCCGGGGTTAAATCAAACGGAAATTCTGTCCCCGTTGCCCACGCATACGCGGTCTCGTGGTTGGTGCAGTTGGCAGAATCCACATTTGCCGGATCTGTTCCCTGCGCCGCGTGTTCAAGGCAAAAATAATCGTCCACAGTTGATTCCTCTTCATCGGTACTATATTGTCTGATCCAGAACAGTGAAAACTCTCCCTCGTCATATCCGCCGCGCCCGGCACTCTGTGTGGCGGAATACTTGTTATCGCCATTATTATTCCAGTTGTATTGGATCGCGGAAAAATCACCACTGCTGCTGCTTGCATTATCATTCCCGTCAAATAACGACACCCCTGTGATCCTCGAACGAACCTTGTAAGAAGAATCATCACTCGTCCCCTCTTGCTCATCAACTCCAAGATAGTAGACCGAAAAATTCATGTTCAGGTCAAGGTAGCCCGTTGTAACATCGTCAGTAACTCTCTCGGCATACGTGGCCATCATCACACTCAAATTATTCTGGTGGCCTTTTCCATTATTGGATAGTTCAGACGTGTCATACATATGTGCCACACGCACCACATAGTCACTGTCCATACCGTACAGGGTAACATGATGTCCGTCGTCATTATCCTGGTCCATCACACAGTCGTAATCACGATCACCCGCTGTTCCATTTTGAACAGTGCCATAAAATGCCATTGCGATTTCGTCCACAGACTCAAGCGAAACTGACAGATCCCCGTAGCAAGTAAACTCCGTCCCCTGTTCCTGTTCAAAAACCCCCAACATCAGTTCTTCGAAATTACCTATCATGGTACGCAGTCGCGACCCATCCCCGTTGTCAGGGCCAAAGATCTTCTCTGCCGTGGACTCTGCGGCATTCCCCGGATCCAGATACGTTGCCCATGCATTATCATCGGCATAATCCAGATACAAACCGCCCGCTCCCGCTGTTGTCACACCCAGATAGGGGCCAGCCGAGACATCGGGGTCCGCACCCTCGGACGAGACATACGGGATCAGCGCATCCGCCATGGCGCTGATGCGTGGACTCAACTTGGCGATTGTAGGAGGAAGCGCCAACGGCTCGGCCCCACCTGATTCCAGATTTGTATCGCCCGTCCCCGACTGCGTGAGAGAACTCGCACAACCCGCAACACAGAAAAACAGCGCAACGCCTACCAAACAACGCATAAAATCGGCAATGCTGAAAGAAATTTTTGACATCGTCCCCTCCCAAATCAAAAAAACGCACTTGCTGTGGTGCGGTCCCTCTCGTGACAGAGCCTTTCCGCGCTACAAACAACACCCACCATTGTATCACTGTTGATGCATCATTGCAGCATTTTTTTGATTTATTTGGCAGTTGAGCAAGCTGCTGTTAGAATTAGAATACGAAGGACAAGTTGTTATTTCCCTGAATTCACTTGACTTTTAAAGATTGCAAGCAGAAGCCTGTGTTTGCCATAAGTCAACCAGAGACGAGACCACCAGCAGCACCCTGCCCCACAGTTTTATGTATTTTTGCCACAAATCTGGCACCCACCAGCAGGTTGCTGGCCCTCTCATAATCAACAGGTGTTTTGTGCCCTCTGAAAGTCAGGGGGCTTTCAACCTGCCTGCCCGCAAGCACCAGCCCGCCCCTTAAAACCCTTTCTTCAAGGTGCGTATGGTAAGGGCCTGTAGGGTTGTCGGTCTGCGAGGGTTCGTAGCCAGCCCTGTAATAGTCCATGCACCACTGCCAGACATCGGCAGTCATCTGCATGTCAAAATCGCCGTTTGCAGCGTAGTGCCACTCTGCCTCAGAGGGGAGTCGTATTTCCCATTGATAACCCTCGTCTGTGTTTTCACGCAGTTCGTTTGCCTGGTGGGTTAAAAAATCCGCCATGCCAATGGCCTGATGATAAGCAAGTTGGTTGTCAATAACCGCCTGCGCTGCCATTGCCCCGGTTTTATCTTCGAGAATGTCACTATAAAACATCCAGCAGGGCACAACCCTTCTTAAAAATCTGACACCCGTATCAATGGGACCATTGTGTCGCGGTGCGTCTATGCCTGGGGGTCTGGTCCAGACCAGATCGGTTATATGGTCTGAAGGGATGATTGCCAGAGAACTCGCTCCGTCTGCCGCGTATTTAAAACGCCCTATCACATAGGGCCATCCGCTTGATCTGTCTTCAACACAAACGCCATACTCCTGACGTGCCCGACGAACAGTATCACAATTTACCCTTGAGACCTCTCTAAAACTATAGCGATCAACATATCTGGCCACATCTGCCCTTGTGGCAAGACCTGACAGGTAATAATCCCCTACTGTGGTCTCGCGGGGGGTGGTGCCGGGCCTTGCAGGGTCCCACATTGGAAAATTCCCCCCGGGAATCTTTGTAAAGCCAATCCCGGCAAGATTGATATTTTGAGGAAGCCTGTCAAAATATAGAGGCATTTTGTTTGTTCTTGCCTCATATTATCGACACACGTTTTTATTTGTTGCGTCCTAAATTTTTTCAAAATTCCGCCCCCCCTTAACGCCTCTTTGCCTTTCTTTTTTTCTTTTTGCCGTGGGCCTTTCGAGAGGCCTTTTTTGCCTTGGCCTTTATTTCGCTGTCTTTAAAGTCCTTGTTCCAATCCACAAAAGAGAGATCAAAGAGCTGATCAAAGAAATAACTGCGGATGATCCCCAATACAGGGCTGGTGCTGTTTGAAAGCAGGACAATGCCCGTATGTGTTTCGGGTGAAAACGAGAGCAGAGATTTAAAACCATTCAACATGCCGGCATGACAGATCACGTTGTGTCCACCATAATGATAGATGCGCCATCCCAGACCGTAATAGGTTTTGTCCACACGACCGGTGTACCGCCTCATACGATGCGTCTCGGCAGGTGAGGACACAAACGGCTTGTGAATCATTGAGAGAGTAGCGCTCCCGATGATCGCCCCCGTCATATCCCACGTTGGCTTTGTGGAACCCGTGTGCAGCTTAATCCACTCTGCCATGTCGGCGATACTGGCATTAACACCGGCCGCTGGCAGAACCGTGTAGTAATTCTTGCTGTACGCCACCGCCACATGACCACCATTAACATAGCGGTAAGGCACGGCACGATTATTGGTTTGTATTAGGGAGTCAAACCCAAGGCTGGCATCATTCATGTTGAGTGGCCAAAACAAATAACTTTGAACCGCCTCGCTGTAAGACATACCAAGAACTTTTTCGATCACACTCCCCGAGAGGGAATAAATCACGTTTTGATAATCGAAGACCTTGCCCGGCGGGTACAGAATTTTGAGCTTCTCAAAACTTTTGATAATGGCGTCAAACCCTTCAGCGCCCTCAATCCTGGGATCACCGGCATGGGCAGGAAAACCCGTGGTGTGACTTAAAATGTGACGCAGGGTAATTTGTTTTGTCTGCTCCTCGCTCCCGATTAAAAGTTGCGGCAGATAGCGGTTCACAGGGGCATCCCATTTAAGCCTGCCCCTGTCCGAAAGAACCCCCGCAAGCGTGGATGCAAAAGTCTTTGACAGCGAGGCCAGTTGAAACACCGTGTGACTATCAACCTTTTTGCCGGTCGCAAGATCCCTGACCCCATACCCCTTGATGAAGACCGTACGGCCGTCCTTGACAACAGCAACAGCTATCCCAGGAACATCCCATGTGGTCCGCGTTGTTTCGATGTACCTGTCAAAGTCCCTCTGAAATTGATCTATGCTCTTTGCCAAAGCAATTCCAGGAGCACAAACAATCAATAAAAGCGCCCCCGCAACAGATAACACTACCTTGTAAATTTGTTTTAATAAACCCTTCATGGCTCACCATGCATTTAAGAGATGCTGTCGATTGAGACAGCATCCATCGTGTATCGTGTGAGTCTGTTCGATTTACGATCTAAATCGACAGCCTTAAAACAGGGGTGTTCCTGTCTGCTTATTCTTCTACACCCAGCACGGAGAGCCAATGATCATCTTTTAAGATGTTGATGAGATCTGCAATATCCTGGGGTGTTGAGATTTTTGAACTGATTTCGACGTAGTCTTCTTCGAAGAACGGGGCCGGACTCACCCTCGTGTTTGCATTTAACGAAAGGTCTTTTATCTTTGCCTCAAAGGCCTTGAGCCGGCTCTCGTAATGGGGATTTCTTCTTTCCTGCAACAGACGCCGCAGCATTTGTTCCTTTTGGACGGCGCTATTGCTCTGCAGATGATCTAGTTTG
>JADGCS010000057.1 GCA_015228875.1 Deltaproteobacteria bacterium
CATACGCCTCAACTACCTCCGGCGCAGGGCGAGGTCTTCCGGGAATCAGATAGCAGTCAAAATCACCCCCAAATACACGCAAAAGGCCGGTCCCCTCTGGAAGCGTAAAATCAACAAAATACTCATAACCTGGGGTTCCCACAGCATCCCTGCTTGAACTTCTGTTTGTCATAAAGGCCCCGACAAGGCTCATGTATGGATGTGCATTGCCTGGCCTTACAAAATAAGGTCTCCTCCCAGGTATGAGCTCTGATTGTGATTTAATGGCCTCAAGCGACTCCAATGAGTATACAAACTGTCTAAAAATATTTTGGACCGGCCAGCAATCAGTATCAGCTGGGTCTGACAATAATCTCAAGGTGGGGCTGCCAATAATAATGAGACTTGTCCACTCGGGAACCACTTCAACCGGATGATAAATCAGGTGACGTCCGTTCCCGGTCTGAGTTATCACCGGTTCATGAAATGTGACCCTTCTTGATATCAATTCTCTTGCGCGTACAAGCGTACCCGCAGTTCTGCCGGCAAGTATATCAGACGATGTCCCGCATCCAACACTCTGTCTCAGTCTTTGTACCGCTGACGCCTGTGTTGATAAATGTGCTGGCACTATCGCCTCGACATTTTTAAAACCTGCAGTCACACCCAAAATTTTTGCAGCGTTTGTAAATCCTGATGCATCGGTATCCAATGGTGATGCTTGATTCACCCCTTGTGCGACAGCCGTTGGAACATATGGCCTCTGCGATAAAACCTCTGAAGCACCTGGATGACCTGCCAACAAATGAGTTGTAGTGATCAGCATAATTCCTTCTTGTACTCTAGTCTAGTTATCGTCAACTTACAAAAAAAGTTGCTAAATAAAAAGGGCCTGTTAGTGTAAAAAATTAGTTTTTAGAAGTGGCCATATGCTCATGGGTATTAATTATTTACCTTCTTTAAAAAGAGAATATCCTATGGAAGAAATGTTTCATTTTATTCTGCCTGTATTTTTATTTATACTATCGGTTGTGTTTTTTTTGCGTAGCTATCTTGGGAGAGGTCAAACAAAAAAAACAAAACTTACTTTGAGCAAGCTATTTGATAATAAATACGATTCAAAAAATGATGTGTGGCTGGCTGTGCATGATGGTCATAATTATGAGTGTACTTACTTTGTGGGATCAAAAAAATCACCTGCCCGTTTAATTTTCTTAACGGATTGTCTGTCAAATGCTCGGTTTGAATTACTTACCGAGATATTTATAGATCGTTTTTCAAAACATGCCGGTTTTTCGTGTGAGATCGAAACAGGAGATACATCCTTTGACAGGGCTGTTTTAATATCATCGGACATGCAGACTTTTGTGCAACGTTATTTTTTTTCGACAAGCAAACGCAATGCCGTACTTAACTTAAAAAAAATTGGTTTTGATAAAATTACGATCGAATCCGGTCTGCTTTGTGCTGAGTGGAACCCTTTTGATCTTCCCACAGACGAAGTGGCCACAGAACTGACGAGGTCTAAAATCAAAGAGGTGCTTGCGGCCATGAATATCCTTAAGAGCAATCTTCCTGCCATGACCGAAGAAGAAAAACTGGTAGCGCAACAAACAAGGGCTGCGCACCTTCCTTTTTTATATATCCTGCCAGTTCTTGGTTTTATCGCTTTTCTTGTCTGTGCCGTTTTATCACCAACTCATTTGATATTAGATAGACTTGAGATGTGGCTCTTTTCTGCAAAATACTCTCTCCCGGTGGCTTTGTTAAATATTGTTTTAGGCTACTTTGTTCTTAAAAAAAAATCTGCAACATCACACAGGAAATGGTTGGGTGTTGTTGTTGCAAGCCTCGTTGGTTTGGTGCTTGGCGGAGGGATGATTTTCTCTTTTGTAAATATAAAATACGACTCGTCACCGCAAAAAACACATGAGGTCTCTATTACAAAAAAAAAATATAAAACAAAAAAAGGCGGTAAAAGCTATTTTCTTGAATTAACATCATGGCGTCCTCGTAGTACACATGAGACTCTATCGGTTAAAGAAGTCTTATACAACAGCGTCAACCCATTAAAAAACAAGGTTGTCATTACATCGCGGGCCGGAAAACTAGGTTTTGAATGGGTGGAGAATATTGAAGTGGCAGGGCAGGATGGGCCCAATGTGTTTTGGTAATTTTTTTTAATAAAACTGGACAGCGTGATGCTGAGTGTGCCTGCAAAGGCGTTGGTGTCTATTCCAGTTTCTTCTTCATCGATCTATGTGATTTGCGAAAACAGGGACAATTGGGATGTGCAAAGCGGTGCCAGGTACAATTTGAATTCAGGTACAATTTGAATTTGGGATTATTCACGACGATTGCGCCCTGAAGTGGAGTGTGTTAACAACGGGTCATGCCCAGGAAGAATGCAAACAAGTTGACCTCGCTGATTGCCCAGAACGCGGCATTCGAAGGGGTGCAACTCACTCTCAAAGATCGAGTCAAGGCCTTGTGTGACTTGTACCAGCAGTACGCATTGTTGACCCCTTACAAGCAAGAACCTTTGGTGAGATCTTTTGATTCATTTCGAGAATATCATGGCTGGAAGAAAAAACAAAAAAACCCCTGGTATTGGTGAGCCCCCCCATATCATTGCAGGGCTAAAGGCCCTGGCTGATAGTGGGGCACAATATCTGATTGTCGGTGGTGTGGCATCCAACCTCCACGGTTTAGTCCGGGCCACCAAAGACATTGATGTGTTGATCCCCAAAGACCTCGAAAATACAAAAAAACTCCTGCGGGGTCTGGAATCTCTGGCGTGGGGCTTAAGCCGTGAGATTGATGCCGAGAGAGTGATCAACAAGCCCTTCACGATCATAGGGGATCAGCCGCGTGTGGATCTGCTTTTAAGGGCGGGCAAACTCACCTTCGAAGCTGCAATAAAAAACGCACAGAAGAGGGTTGTAGATGGGGTTCGACTGGCTTATGTGTCCCTGGACGATCTGATCCTGTCAAAGGCCACGGGACGTCCGAGGGACGACATCGAGATCCAGGAATTGAAACGTCTAAAAAAAATCAAGTGACCATTTGTCCATCAGGCAGACTCAAAAGTCTGAATTTTGGCTTTTAACGCTCCCGATGCCCTCAACATCTTTGTCCTGAGGGAAATGGTATCAAACCTTTACCATTACTTTTACCCCCGTTTTAATGTCATTAAAGTCGTGTGATTAACCTGCAAGATGTGCGGGGTCCATGGTTTTGTCGGTGAGGATGTACACCTCGATCTGATGCCCAAAGAAAAGATCTCCGGCATCAAAGAACAGTTCGACAGAGCCATCGGCAGAGACAAGCATGTCTGCGGGACGGATACTTGAGAGAAATTGTTTGGTTGATAGAGGATCTTCGTCGTCATCAAGCCAGACATCATTTTTGAGTGAGAGCATGTCACTGACAACGTGGTCCTCGATGAGTTTTTTGTTCTGCGAGATCCAGTCTGTCATTAAAGAGAGGCTGCTTACAAATTGATTAAGGTCCTCTATGGTTTTGTCGTGGCGAAATGTGACGTTGACACCTGCGCCCCACAGGGGGATCGTGGCCGTGTATGAGATGAGTTCGGATTTTTTAGGCTTGCCGTCTACTGTTCCTTCAATGCACTCCGATGTCCGTTTAAAATCTGCGAGCTTCATTTTTTTTTTAAAAGAGAGACCACCTGTCCACAACATCATCGGGGCCGACTTGCACCGGCCCCGATGAAATTAATGGAAATAAAAGAGCATCAAGGCTGACAGACCCTACACCAGGCCCTGATCGATCATGGCGTTGGCGACCTTATGAAAACCGGCGATGTTGGCGCCGATGACGTAGTTGCCGGGGTGACCGTATTTTTCTGCCACCGAGGCACAGCTCTTGTGGATGTTGACCATGATCCCCTTAAGCATTGTATCGACCTGCTCATGCGTGAAGATTATTTTTGATGCGTTTTGAGAGATCTCCAACCCTGAAGTGGCCACCCCGCCTGCGTTGGAGGCCTTGCCTGGAGAGAACAGGATTTTGTTGTTGATAAACACCTTGATCGCGTCGAGGCTTGTGGGCAGATTGGCCCCCTCGGCAACACAGAAGACGCCGTTTTCGACGAGCTGTTTTGCATCGGACTCGTTGAGCTCGTTTTCGGTGGCGCAGGGGAGGGCGATATCGCACTTGACCTCCCACGGTTTTTTGTTGGGGTGATAGGGAACTTTGTATTTATCGGCATAATCCTTGACTGTGTCGTTGCCGCTCAAACGCATTTTGAGCATGAAGTCTATTTTTTCGCCGGAGATGCCTTCGGGATCGAGGATGTAACCATCTGGCCCCGAGAGTGTGATGACCTTGCCGCCGAGCTCTGTTGCCTTTTTAACTGTACCCCACGCAACGTTGCCAAAACCGGAGACCGCCACTTTTTTTCCTTTAAAGGATTCTCCGCGCGTTTTAAGCATCTCGTCTGCAAAATAAACAAGACCGTAACCGGTGGCCTCGGGTCTGAGGTTGATCCCACCCCAGTCGATTCCTTTGCCGGTGAGTATGCAGTCGAAGACATTTTTGAGCCTCTTGTACTGACCGAAGAGATAGCCTATTTCTCTGGAACCCACGCCGATATCACCGGCGGGGACGTTTACGTTGGCACCGATGTGTTTTGAAAGCTCGATCATAAAACTCTGGCAGAAGTTTTCGATCTCGCGGTCTGACCTGCCTCGGGGGTTAAAATCGGAGCCGCCCTTGCCGCCGCCCATGGGGAGTCCCGTGAGCGCGTTTTTAAAGGTTTGCTCAAATCCCAGAAATTTGAGAACGCTGAGGGTGACAGAGGCGTGGAACCGCAATCCGCCTTTGTAAGGGCCGATGGCGCTGTTAAACTCGACCCTGTAGCCTGTGTTGATTTGAATCTCGCCCTTGTCGTCCCTCCAGGGGACCCTAAAGGTGATGATGCGCTCGGGTTCGACAATGCGCTCTAATATTTTGTGACTCTTGTAAACGGGGTTTTGATCGAGTACAAGAGAGATGGAGTCAAAGACTTCTTCGACTGATTGAAGAAACTCTTTTTGCCAGTAATATTTTTTCTTTAAATTTTCTAAAACTTGATTGGTGTAAGGGTGCATATTTCCTCTCGCGTGTGACGAATAACCCCAAAGACCTTTCTTTGAAGGCTAAACGGCGAAATTGTATAGACAGGCGATGCCTTTTCGTCAATGGTTGTGAGAGAGTTTTATCGTGCGAGTTTTTCGAAGATGACTCATGTCATGTGGGTGATTGACAACGTCCTTATAAAATGGCTGAACAGGGGGCGGTGATTTTGACGCATAAAGATTTCGGCGTTATGGCGATCATCATGAGCCAGAAATGAATGAATGAAAAAAAGGTATACAAAAGAATTGATTTTTGCCAAATGGGGTATAAAAAACAGGGCTCGGGTGTTTTTTTAAAAAGAGATTCATTTATATAAAGTGGGAGAAATATTTATGACAGAAAAAGCTGGAATTGTCGGTTACGGTTCTTATGTTCCGCGACATCGCATAAAGGTCGAAGAGATCGCAAAGGTCTGGGGGGCCGATGCAGCATCGTTTAAAAAGGGGTTGATGCTGGGACAAAAATCGGTGCCCGCACCCGATCAAGACGTGGTCACCATGTCGGTCGAGGCCGCCTTAAACGCCCTCAAGAGGGCCAACATCGACCCCCAAAAACTTGGGGCGCTTTACATTGGTTCCGAATCGCACCCCTACGCGGTCAAGCCGTCGGGGACCATTGTGGCCGAGGCCATTGGCGCGGTTCCTCATATTCATATCTCCGATCTTGAGTTTGCCTGCAAGGCAGGGGCAGAGTCCATGTACATTGCTTATTCCCACGTCAAGGCGGGTGAGATGGAATACGCGATGGGGATCGGCTGCGATACCTCACAGGGTGCGCCCGGTGATGCCCTCGAATACTCCGCTGCAGCCGGAGGGGCGGCTTTTATCATGGGCAAAAAAAATGTGGTGGCCACGATTGATTTTACTCATTCGTACACAACCGACACACCCGATTTCTGGCGTCGTGAGTACATGCACTATCCCAGACACGGCAGCCGCTTTACCGGCGAGCCCGCTTATTTTAAACACACGGTGGGTGCCACACAGGCGATCCTCGAAAAATCGGGGTACAAGCCAACGGATTTTACCTATGCCATCTTTCATCAACCGAACGGCAAGTTCCCCCAAAGGGCGGGGCTTATGCTGGGTTTTACAAAAGAGCAGTTGGCACCGGGATGGCTTGCCCCAAGGCTTGGCAATACATACTCCGGCGCGTCACCTCTCGGGATGTCGGCCACACTCGATGTCGCCAAACCCGGTGATAAAATCCTCATGTGTTCGTACGGTTCGGGTTCGGGATCAGACACATTTATTTACACTGTGACCGACGAGATCGAAAAGGTCCGCAACAGGGCGCCGCTCACAAGTTTTTATCTTGATGACGATCAAGAGTACATCGACTACGGGACGTATGTAAAATTTAGAAAAAAAATCAGAAAGAACGATATCGCATAGCCATACATGATTCCTCTCTTTGATGGGGTTTCTTTTTTCTAAAGCCAATCAGAAAAGAGGACCAACGAGGGGGGATCGGGGAGTACAGTATATGAGAGAAGTAGCAGTCATTGGAACAGGCATGAATAAATGGGGAGAACTCTGGGAAAAATCCCTGCGTGATATTTTTGTAGAGGCCGCGTTAAAGGCCATCGACAACTCAGGTATCGATAAAATCGATTCCATGTATGTCGGTTGCATGACGAGCGGGCTCTTTGTGGGACAGGAGCACCTAGCATCCCTGTTGTCGGATTATCTGGGCTACGGGCCCATCCCAACCTGCAGGGTCGAGAGCGCCTGTGCCTCCGGGGGACTTGCCATCAGACAGGGGATTATCGATGTTGCCTCAGGCGTGAGTGATATCGTCCTTGTCGGTGGTATCGAAAAAATGAACGACGTCGATGGCGGCGGGGCGACCGACGCACTTGCTACAGCCTCTGATCAAGAGTGGGAGGCCTTTAACGGCATTACCTTTCCCGGTATCTACGCACTGATGGCGCGGGCACACATGGAAAAATATGGGACCACGCGCGATCAACTCTCGCATGTGTCGGTAAAAAATCACAACAACGGTCTCCTCAATCCCAATGCGCAGTTTAAACTTAAGGCCACGCTCGAGAGCGTTAAAAACGCGGTGATGGTGGCGACTCCTCTCACACTTATGGACTGCTCACCCGTGACCGACGGTGCGGCGGCTGTTGTATTGTGTTCGCTCGACACGGCAAAAAAAATGGGCAAGACCCCGCTCGTGGTTCTCAAGGGGATGGGGCATGCCACAAACTCCATCGCACTTCATACACGCAAAGACCTCACCACCATCGAATCCACTACCATGGCGGCGCAGCAGGCGTATAAGATGGCAGGGGTTGGTCCCAAGGATATCAACTTTGCCGAGGTGCACGATTGTTTTACCATTGCCGAGATCATGGCCACCGAATCCCTCGGTTTCTTCGAGAGGGGCGAGGGCGGCAAGGCCGCAGAGTCAGGTATCACGGCCCTTGGCGGTAAAATGCCCATCAACACATCGGGCGGTTTAAAATCAAAGGGTCACCCTGTGGGCGCTACAGGCGTGGCGCAGGTCTGCGAGGTGGTCAGTCAACTCAAGGGTTGCGCGGGCGACAGACAATTAAAAAATCCCAGGCGCGGGCTCACTCATAACATGGGTGGGAGCGGCGGCAGTTCACTGGTTCACATATGGGAGGTATTATAATGTATCCAGCAAGAAATTGGCGAGAATACAATCACAGGTACAGGCTCGAAGGTTCCCAATGCAAAAAGTGCGGGCTCATTTTGTTTCCGCACCGTCTCATCTGCCCCAAGTGCAAGGCTCGTGAGTTTGAGGTGATTCAATTGCCTCACGAGGGAAAAATCATCAGCTTCACAACCCAAACAACCGTCCCCCACGGTTTTGAGGACGAGGCCCCTATCTCTCTGGGGATTGTCGAATTGACCAACGGTCTCAGACTCACCACTCAAATTGCAGACTGTCATCCCGACAAAATAAAAATCGGTATGCCGGTCAAACGCGAGTTTAGAAAAATCAGAGAAGACGGCCACAGCGGGATCAACGCCTACGGTTATAAGTTTGTCCCGGTAAGGTGATCAGCCCTTCGGGCTGATGGTGGTTGGTGGTTCGTAATTCGTAATTGGTTGATGGAGAAAATCAGCCCTTCGGGCTGATGGTGGTTGGTAGTTCGTAATTCGTAATTGGTTGATGGATTATGGGTGGGGGCTCAGGCGGTTCCATGTACAAAATCGAATCCAAAATTGCTGTTGCATCTGATGGTTTTAAAAACAACGCAGAACGCATGCAGGTCCTTGTCTCTGAGTACAAAGAGAGGCTTGCGCGGGTTAAACTTGGTGGGACCGAAAAAGCGCGTGAGAGGCATTTAAAAAGGGGAAAGCTTCTTACACGCGACCGCATTGCAGGGATGTGTGATGCCAACACGCCGTTCCTCGAATTTTCGGCCCTTGCGGCCTACAATCAATACGACAACGTGGCGCCTGCTGCGGGGATTGTGACTGGTGTGGGCGTGGTGCATGGACGTGAAGTCATGATTGTGGCAAACGATGCCACAGTGAAGGGCGGGACCTATTTTCCCATGACTGTAAAAAAGCACGTGAGGGCGCAGGAGATTGCACTTGAGAACCGGCTTCCCTGTATTTACCTCGTTGATTCCGGCGGGGCCTTTCTGCCCCTGCAGGCCGGCACGTTTCCCGATAAAGAACACTTTGGCAGAATTTTTTATAATCAGGCAAGGCTGTCGCGCGAAGGGATCCCGCAGATTGCGGTTGTTATGGGGTCCTGCACCGCGGGCGGGGCGTATGTCCCCGCGATGTGCGACGAGGCTGTTCAAGTGCGCCGGCAGGGCACCATCTTTATTGGCGGGCCACCTCTTGTCAAGGCGGCAACGGGCGAGGTGGTGACCGCCGAGGATCTCGGCGGGGCCGATGTGCACTGCCGCATCTCGGGTGTCTCCGATCATTACGCGCAAAACGACGAGCACGCCTTAAGCATTGTGCGCAACATCATCGAGGCCTTCGAGGTAAACCGCAAGTTTGATATCGGTGTCAAAGAACCTTTAGCCCCGGCCTACGATCCCAAAGAACTTTATGGCGTGATCCCCAGCGACATTCGCAAGCCCTTCGATATCCGCGAGGTGATTGCGCGTGTTGTCGATGGCAGCAGGTTTCAAGAATTTAAAGAGTTATATGCCCCGACACTTGTCACGGGGTTTGCAAGGATCATGGGGTATCCCGTGGGGATTTTGGGCAACAACGGTGTGCTGTTCCCCGAGACGGGACAAAAGGGGGCCCACTTTGTCGAATTGTGTACGCAGCGTAAGATCCCCCTTGTTTTTTTACAAAACATCACGGGTTTTATTGTGGGCAAAGAATACGAACACCGAGGGATTGCAAGGGACGGGGCCAAGATGGTGCATGCGGTGGCCAATGCAGATGTCCCCAAGTTCACGGTGATTGTTGGGGGCTCCTACGGGGCCGGTAATTACGCGATGTGCGGCCGAGGTTATCTTCCCACACTGTTGTGGATGTGGCCCAATGCCAAGATCGCGGTCATGGGTGGCGAGCAGGCCGCGGGGGTCTTGAGTCAGGTCAAGGTGGAGCAGCTCGAAAAAGAGGGCAAAAAACTTTCCGAAAAAGAGATCGAAGAAATCAGACAGCCCATCCTCGCTAAATACGAGAACGAGTCCTCTGCCTATTATTCGACCTCCCGCATCTGGGACGACGGCATCCTTGATCCTGTCGATACAAGGGAGGCCTTGGGCCTTGCTATTGCGATGTCACTGGGCAGGCCCATCCCCGATCAGAAAAATGGTGTCTTTAGAATGTAGTGTGGTGGCTGCTTTGCGGTCTGTTGCGCGCGGTTGACAAGTTACTAACTTGACTCTGACGCGGTTGAATGCCTCTATTTTGCGAGGAATGCACCCGCGCCCTGTCAACTTTGAGATTCCTAACCCGCAAAATGCGGAAAACACTACGCGGGCTGGTACCTTGTAAAATATTGATGCAAAAACGCGTAGAAAAAACCTACTTAGGTTCTATACAATTAAGTGCGTCAAAGCGGGATGTAATACTTATGAAAAAATACGAAACCATCGAATACACCCTTGAGGATGAGGTCGCTTCAATTTACCTTAATCGCCCCGATGTCCGCAATGCCTTTAACGGCCAGATGATTATAGAACTGATGGAGCTGTTTAATGCACTTGGCACTCACCCCGATGTACGCGTGATTACCATTGAGGGCAGGGGCAAGATGTTCTGCGCGGGTGTCGATCTCAACTGGATGAGGGGTGTTAACAATTACGAAGACGATTACAAGGCAGGGCTTAAAATAGCGCGCTGCATGTACGATATTTACACCTGTAAAAAGCCGACGATCGCAAAGGTCCACGGTGGGGCCTTTGGCGGGGCGACGGGGCTCATAGCGGCCTGTGATTTTGTGTACACTGTGCCAGACACCGTGTTTTCGTTAAGCGAGGTTAAAATCGGCGTGGTGCCCGCGTGCATCTCTCCTTACGTCATCAACAGGGTTGGGGCGATGAGGGCGCGCGAACTCATGATATCCGGCGAGCGCATAGGTGGCGCGGACGCAGAAAAATACGGCCTTGCAAACAAAATGATCGCGCCGGAAAATCTTGAGTCCTTTGTCAAAGAAAAGATCGCGCTGATTAAAACCGGAGGACCCGTGGCCATCGAGACCTGCAAACGGCTCGTGCACGAGGTCAAGTCAATGAGCCTCGACGAGGCCCAGCCCTACACGGCAAAGCTGATCACCGATTTAAGATTCTCGAAGGAGGGGCAGGAAGGCATGCTCTCCTTTATCGAAAAAAGAAAACCAAATTGGGTCAAGTGATGTTTCACAAGATTCTCATAGCCAACCGCGGCGAGATCGCCGTGCGTGTTATCAACGCCTGCAGGGAGATGGGCATCAAGACCGTTGCGGTTTATTCCGACGCGGACAGGGCCTCCCTGCATGTGCTTAAGGCCGATGAGGCCTATCACATTGGCCCGCCGTCACCGCTCGAAAGTTACCTTAATCAAAACAAAATCATCGAGGTCTGCAAAAGGGCATGTGTCGATGCCGTGCACCCGGGCTATGGTTTTTTATCCGAGAACACAAGGTTTGCGGGGCTTTTAAAACAAAACAACATCACGTTTATCGGGCCAAATCCCACAGCGATCGAACTCATGGGCGACAAAATTGGCTCCCGCAAAATCATGGAAAAGGCGCTTGTCCCGTTGGTCCCCGGTATGACATCAAAATCAGAGTCGTTAACAGAGATCGCGGCCTTTGCAGAAAAAATCGGGTTTCCGGTACTGATCAAGGCCTCTGCGGGAGGGGGCGGCAAGGGGATGAAGATTGTTGAAAAGGCAGAAAACCTTAAAGATGCCGTCGAAAGCGCTCAGAGAGAGGCCCTCAAGGCCTTTGGGGACGACACGGTCTATGTAGAAAAACTTCTTTTGGAGCCGCGTCACATCGAGTTTCAGATCCTTGGCGACAAGCACGGCAATTACCATCATTTGTTTGAGAGGGAGTGTTCGATTCAGCGCAGGTATCAAAAGGTGATCGAAGAAACACCCTCCACGGCCCTCACTCCTGAGTTAAGAAATAAAATGGGAGAGGTCGCTGTGCAGGCGGCTCGCAGTGTCGCGTACGACAGCGTGGGCACGGTTGAGTTTCTGCTCGATAAAGATGGCAGTTTTTATTTTTTGGAGATGAACACGCGTATTCAGGTCGAGCACCCGATCACCGAGATGGTCACCGGTGTCGATCTTGTCAAGACGCAGATCCTTATAGCCGCCGGTGAAAAACTAAATCTCGACGGTGTCACACAAAAGGGTCACGCCATCGAGTGCCGCGTCTATGCCGAAGACCCCGCAAATAATTTTCTGCCGTCATCGGGAAAGATTTTATTCATGAAGGAACCCGCGGGTCTGGGGGTCAGAAATGACTGTGGTGTTTATTCGGGTGCCACTGTCACCGTGCATTACGACCCGATCCTGTCCAAACTTGTGGTGTGGGGAGAGGATCGCGAGGCTGCCCGAAAAAAAATGTTAACGGCCCTCGATGATTATGTGGTCCTGGGGATAAAGACATCCATCCCATTTTTGCGCGATTGTTTAAAGCATGACGCGTTTATCAAGGGCAGGACCTACACCGATTTTATTCCAAAAAACATGGGGGCGAGGGTCGTGCAAAATAAACACCATGACAAGGCACTCTGTGCTGCGGTGATTCATGCACATGCGCCCAAACAGGCTGGTGTCAAGCAGGATCAGGTTTTGACACCTTGGCAGACTATTGGGAACTGGGAGATTGCGGGCAGATGAAGCAGTATTTTTTAGACAAAGAAATCGAATTTAATAAAACAGACAACGGCTTTCATATCCGGTTTGACGATCAATCGTTTGATATTGATGTTACTAAAATTGACGACCACACCTATTCACTCATCCATCAGGGTGAGGGTTTTACCGTTTACGCTGCCGAGGATGCAGCAAATACTTATTTTCACATTCGCGGAGAGATCCACACATTCCCCAAAAAAACAGAATCACAGGGTGCTGTGAGCATCGACGAAGAAACCGCTGGCGAGCAGAGCATCACCGCCCCTATGCCGGGCAAAATAGTCAAGGTCTTCGTTAAGGCGGGCGAAAAGGTCATAAAGGGTGATAAGGTGATCATTGTCGAGGCCATGAAAATGGAACACGAGATCTTGGCCAAACTCGACGGCACCGTTAAAGAAATCAACATCAAAGATGGCGACCTTGTAGATGCGTTAAAGGTCCTGGTCAAGATTGTGGCGTGAGAATCCCCACGTCTCTGAGCCCCTTTTCTTGAGCAAGGCTAAAGTAACCCTTGTATATCCTCTCGTGCAGATGGGTCCCCTGCGTTGCAGGCTTAAGCTAAAATTTGTCAAGGTCTGCGGGTTGCGACAAAATTTGGCATGCGGAATTCAGGTGCAATTTTTTTGTTTTGTTACTAGAAGGGTGAGGCAGTCAATTCTTGTTGAGGGGTATACAAAACGGGGCGATGTTTGCGGCAGAAAAATATGGCTGTTTGCATTTGCAGTTGTGGGTGTCCCTTGACTAAATTTATAAAAGGAAAATATGCCAAAAGGTAAAGTAAAGTGGTTTAATCCCGAGAAGGGATTTGGTTTCATTGAGCAGGATAACGGTAAGGATCTTTTTGTCCATCATTCCGAAATTCAACCAGGGCTTAATCTTGATGAAGGCGTGCTTGTAGAGTATGAAGTAGGTGAGGGACGCAAGGGCCCCTGTGCTGTTAAGGTCAAAAAGCCAGAATAAAAAAAACCATCAGTCTTTTTTGTTCCATCAGTTTTTTTCTTTGAGAGACTTTTAAGTAAAGTTTTGTCTGTGTGGAGCTGTGTTTGTTTAAATCCGGTTGCCCCCTATCGCTATCATGTGACTTCTTCTTTTAAATATTTTTTTGTCTCCGCCACAATGATGGGTGTCAGGACAATCAGTGAAATCAGGTTAGGCAGGGCCATGAGCCCGTTGGCGATGTCGGCAAAGGACCAGACCATCGGGAGTGACACGACCGAACCCACCATAACGGCAACGATCCAGAGATAGCGGTAGGGTTTAATGGCCCTCTCGCCAAAAAGATACTCGGCCGCCTTTTCGCCATAATAGGACCATCCCAGGATTGTGGAAAACACAAAGGTCAACAGCCCGATGGTGAGCACAATCGGACCAAGGTAGGGGATGTGTTGAAACGCGCTTTTGGTAAGGGCGGCCCCATTAAGACCAAGCTGCCAGTCACCCGCGATCACCACCACGAGCCCTGTGAGCAGGCAGACCACCACAGTGTCCCAAAATGTGCCCGTAGAAGAGACAAGCGCCTGACGCACAGGATTGCTGGTCTGTGCGGCGGCTGCAACTATGGGCGCAGAGCCAAGACCCGACTCGTTGGAAAACAGGCCTCGCGCAATGCCGTACCTCATCGCCTCCTTTACCCCCGCCCCCATAAACCCGCCAATGGCGGCCTGCGGGCTGAACGCGTCTGTGACGATCAGGACAAGTATGTGAGGCAGCGCGTGATAATTGATGACCAGAATAACAAGGCATCCAAGGACATAAAAGATCGCCATAAACGGGACAAGGATTTCGCAGGCCCTTGCAATGGATTTGATGCCACCCAAAATCACCACAGCCGTGAATAGGGTCATCAGGGCCCCCGTGATCCATGGGACTAAAGAGGCTGCTTCGGGTGTGAGTTTAAATAAATCAATCGCCGTGTCCTTAACCAGCGCCACGATTGAGTTTGCCTGAACCATGTTTCCAATCCCAAACGCGGCAATCGCTGTGAAAAACGCAAACAGCACACCAAGCCACTTCATGTTCATGGCCCTCTCAAGGACATACATGGGGCCTCCGGCCATCTGGCCGTTTTTGGACGTGACACGGTACTTGACCGAGAGGAGCGCCTCTGAATATTTTGTGGCAATACCAAAGACACCAGTGAGCCACATCCAGAGGATCGCGCCGGGACCACCGGCCGCCACCGCTGTGGACACACCGACAATATTGCCCGTCCCAATGGTGGCCGCAAGCGCCGTTGTCAGGGCGCCGAAGTGACTGATATCACCTTCACCCTCGCTGGTGCGTTTTAAAGACAGCCTGATAGCCTTGCCCATATAGCGTTGGATAAATCCCAGTCGGATGGTCAGGTAAACGTGTGTGCCAAACAGCACAATCACCAGCGGCCACCCCCAGACAAAATCAGCAACCTGTTTTAAAAATAATTCCAGCGCTGCCATGGACATGCCTCCTTTGATTAATGAGAGTCTGTCGGGAAAGCTTCTGTTTCTCCGGAAGTTTGAAAATTTTGCCGCTTGCAAAATATTTCAAACCCAAAAAAATCATGTCTTAACATTTTGTCACGGGACATGATTTTTAAGGACTCCTCTTCGCCTTTACCCCGAGATCAAACTTGGCACCGCTGTGCTGTTCTTGTGGCGCAGTCTGTTGGCGAGGACAATGGCGAGCGATTGATAAAATCTGGTGCCAAATCCCGGATCTTTTGTGACTTGTTTGGCGAGTGTTTCCCTGTCCACCAGCATGGCCTCGACATCTGTGTGGGCAACAACCGTGGCACTTGCCTTTTGTGTGGTGAGGAGCGACATCTCGCCTAACACCTCGCCTTCTCCGCATTCTGCAAGGACGAGGCGGTCGCCAAGGTAGTCGATCTCGACGGTTGCCGTCCCCCGTGTGATGACGAACAGACCGTCTGGTTGCGTCCCTTCTTTAATGAGGATCGCTTCTTTTGCAAAGGTCTTTTTTGTCGCGGCTGAGAGGAGTTTTTGCATGTCGTCCTGGGAGAGCGCAGGCAGGGCCTTTCCGGCGATCGAAAAGGTGCCGGCCTCTGCGATGTAGCGCGCTCTCTTGGGTGCAGGGAATTCTATTTTTTTGACCTCCTGCTGTGCGTGATCGATAGAGGCCGCGATGATATCGGAGACAAGGCTCATCTGCTCTGGTGTGTGCGAGGGCATGAGCTGCATCCTGAAGCGCGCAGAGCCCACGGCAACGGCGGGGAATTCGACAAGGTTGGCATGGACTCCCTGCGTCTGGGCGTATGCCCACGCGATACGGCCCACGGCCTCGCTCCCAATGTGTGCGGGGACGATGGCCGACGGGACCCCGATACAGTGGATGTTTTTATTTTCGAGTCGCTTTCTTAATTTGACGGCGTTGTCGTTTAGTTTTTCCCTTAAGGTCTTACCCTCGGCGGAACGGACAATGGAAAGGGCCTCCAGAACAACAGCTGCCTGCACAGGAGACAGGCCATTGGAAAAGGTTTGCGGGCTGCCATAGAATTTGATGTACTGTTTGACGGCCCGTGATGATGTGGCAAGAAATCCGCCGTTTGAGGAAAAAGTTTTTGAAAAACTCCCCATGACCAGATCGACCTTGCCCAGCATGTTTTGCATGGCAAGTGAACCCCCGCCGTTTTCTCCCATGGAACCAAAATCGTGGGCGACATCGACAAACAGTGTCGCATTGAATTCGCGGCAGATGTCTTGCAGAGGGGCAATGTCGGGGACGTCAGAGTCCATTGAAAAAAGTCCCTCTGTGATGACCATGATCCCGTTGGCCTTGTCTTCGGCCCTGATGGATTGCAGAATTTTTTTGACCGCGTTGTTGTCGCAGTGCGGGTGCTTAAAGACATTGCGTGTCGCCGCAAAGGCCCCCTGCTGTAAGCAGGCGTGCGCGAGTTGATCCATCACGATGTGATCAGTGGGGCGAACCAGCCCCGTGATGCTGCCGTACCCGGCCGCCCATCCCGTGGGGAAGAGGACGATGTGTTCAGTTTTAAGGGCCTCTGAAAGCCTTGTTTCAAGCAGAAGAGAAAGTGATGTATTACCGGCAAGGGCAGGGGAACCGGCACTGTGCGGGCCGAGGTCATGAAGGGCTTTGACGGCGGCCTCTCTGACGCGCGGGTGTGACGTCAAACCCAGATAATCCTGACAGGCAAGGCTGATGCCTTCTCTGCCCTGTCCCGCCTCGTCTGCGATATCCATTTTTGCCCCGGGTGCGCTGTTGATGATGCGTGAAAAGGGCCAGACGTGGTGATCCAGGCGGCATTGTCTCCAGTTGTCAAAAGGCCGGGTTCTGCCGATCAGATCGGCACCCTCGGCGCGTGCGTAATCAAACATGCTTCCCGTGAGTGCGCTGACGGGGATTGGGTTATGTGTTGAAGATTGATTGTGACTCATAGGCCCTCCTTATTTTTTTGTTTACAGAGCGAGAAATCAAGACCCTCAAAATGACGCGTGGTATAGTGGATGTGATAAAAAACGGCAACGGAAAGTTGCATCACTAAAGCAAGGACAGACACAGCTTAGACAGGGTGCAGGATGTCCTGCACGGGGTATTTACGGGGGAGTAAGGGGGCGTCATCACCATCATCCTGAAAGGCAGAATAGAGGACTGTGCTTATTTTAAGTTGTGATGTGCCGACACTTTTGTGACTGAAAGAGACATGCGCCCCGTATTTTGCCTTGACAGCGGCTTCGTCGTCCCCAAGGACAACGATTTTAATGCCGGGATACTTGTAATGAATTTCGTGGCCCGTCATTTCTCCGAGGTCGATGTAGTAGGTGTCGTCAATGATTGTAAGCATGTCATGCCGCGGGGTGATTTTTTTTATTTCCTGCAGGGCCTCGTGAGGGCTTGTGACAACGTGCACGCAGAGGCCCAGTTTGTTGAGGGTCCTGTATTGTTCTTTTGCCTTGCCGTAGTTGTGCGTGGCAAGGATGACGTGCCTTTCTTTGCAGACATTGATATCCATTTGTTTAAAGAAAGGATCGATGACGGCGAGCCAGCCCTTTGAAAAGGGTTCTTCCCATAGCCAATCGGGATTTCTGATGATGTCGTTGTTGACGTACATGATCTTGCCACTGATGGGCGACTGGATTTTAAAATTTCCCTCAGGGTGATGAAAGACTGAGGCCATGATTTGCCCGCGGGAGACAAAGTCGCCGGCTGCAGGAAGGGTTATTCTCAGGAGATTGTCTTGTATGTTTCCCGGAAGCAGGGTGCCGGTAAAGACGTAGTCTTCTTCGGGATCCATCAGCCATGCATGGTTGTAAAAGAAGATATTATGTTTTTTTATTAAAAGGCCCTCATGTTCGATCTCGGGCAATGTGTCGAGTGGTGTGGTGTGGAGGATCGCATCGTGTGTGGTCGGGGGCGTTTCGACATTGGGTTCGTCATCTAAAATGGTGGCTGTGTTTTGAGAGGACATGGCACGTTTGACCCCTTTAAGAAGTTCGGAAGGCTTGAATGGTTTTTGGATGTAATCCGCAATCCCAAGCCGCATGGCACTCACGACGTTTTCGACCGTGGGATAACCCGTGATGACGATGACAGGGGTGTCTGCATTGTGTTTGCGAAAGGCCTTGAGGAAATCGAGACCGCTCATTTCTTCCATTTTCATGTCCAAAAGGACGGCATCGTATCTGTTTTGATTTGTGCGCCTCAGGGCATCAACCGGGTTTGTGCAGACATCGAGATGATATCCCATGGGTGTGAGGACTCTGTCGCAACAATCACAGACAATTTGTTCGTCATCGATAACCAGCAACTTGTTGTTGTTTTGCATACAGACTCCTTGTTTGTTTTGTTGTTATAGAAAACCAATGTCGCAGGACCACAGGCACACGGATTCCATCCATATGGAAGCAAGATTGATGCCAGTTGTAAGGTTTAATAAAACTTTGCATCAATTGATCACGCAAGGATTGATTCGGTCCATAAGCATCTGAATTGCTGGAGGGATTTTTCATCCTGAACAATCAAATGACTGTTGCAAATAACGCTTTCAAAAATGATCTGCTGTTTATGGGCCAAAACCTGTACATATCGTTAAGACAGTGTCTGTTGAGAACATACAGCCACGCGCGGGTGCGGGATGAAAAGGGTTGTAAATCTGACTGAGCCTTTGCTATCAGTGGCCAGAGGCAGCAGCGTTTTTTATGAACAAGATTTACAAAAGTTCTATCCGTTTCAGGCTGAACCTTTCCTTTATCCTGATCATTGTGACTGCCAATCTTTTTTTTACCTTTCTCACCATACGATACATCAATCGTTTTTTCTTAAATGAAGTGCAGACAAGGGTGAGATCAAACATCAATGCTGCACGCGGTGTGTATTATGATAAACTTAATGACATCCGTGATGTTCTTGTCGGTGCATCGTGGCGTCGCACGATTAAAGGCCCCTTGACCCACGACCTGCAGGAAAAACTGGGCGAGGTACTTGAAAAAATTCGCCACGAAAAAGACCTTGATATCCTGCTTCTTACCGACACAAAAGGTGTTGTCCTGTTTCGTTCACACCGTCCCGACATCTTTGGCGATAACCTGTCAGGTGACCCCGTTATCAAGAGGGTGCTCAAGGATAAAAAACCTGTCAGCGGGACTGTTCTTTACCCGACTCGCAGATTACAAACAGAGGGTGAACAACTGGTCACGCAGTCCATGATAAAGGTGATTGACACACCCAGGGCCGGGCACCCTGACGGTGACTATGAGGGCATGGGGATGGCCATGGCTGCGGCAGTGCCGTTTGTCTTTCTTTCGGACCCAAAGGGTATCGGCGGGGTGCTTTACGGGGCGAAGCTGATTAACAGGGACACTGCGATTGTCGATGTCATTCGTGATGAGGTCTTTCAGAGGGATTTTTTTAAGGGCAAGCCGGTGGGAACGGCCACAATCCTGCTGCACGATATACGCATCAGCACCAATGTGCTTGATAACCAGGGCCAAAGGGCCCTTGGGACACGGTTGAGTGCTCAGGTTCACGATCATGTCTTAAGGCAAGGGCAGATTTGGGCGGATCGTGCCTTTGTTGTAAACGATTGGTACATCACGGCCTATGAACCGCTGTTCGATCCCAATGGACATATCATAGGGGCTCTCTATGTAGGGTTGTTGGAAAGTCCCTACAGACAGCCGCAGTTCTACATCACATGGGTTTTTGTATCGGTTGTGGTGGCGACGTCACTCATCAGTCTGGTGCTGCTTTTTTATATCTCACAAAAGATCATCAAGCCGGTGGACAGTATTGTCGACATGACCCGCCGGGTGATCAACGGCGATTTGTCGGCTCGTGTGGGGATGGAGCCCAAGGGAGAGATGGGGCGGCTGTGCCGTGCCATCGATAACATGGCAGATGCAGTTGTTGATCGTGAAAAAAAGCTTAAAGAGGTCACACAGCAGCAGATCACACAGAGCGACAAACTCGCTTCCATCGGGCGTCTTGCGGCAGGGGTCGCTCATGAAATCAACAACCCGCTGACAGGGATTCTCACATTTTCTTGTCTTGTAGAAGAGGGCGAAAACCTGACAGAACAACAGAAAAAGGACCTGAGCGTTGTGATACGTGAGACAACCCGTGTGCGTGAGATTGTAAGCAACCTGCTTAATTTTGCCCGTCAATCGGCGCTCAACAGGGAATTTGTAGACATCAACAACATCATCAGAAAGGCGCTCAAACTGCTCAAAAGTCAGAAGGAGTTTTATCGTATACAAGTCAATGAATCTCTGCACCCCGAAGAACTCAAACTCTACGGAGATCAAAACCAACTGCAACAGGTCATGCTTAATATTTTACTAAACGCCTGCGAGTCCATGCCCAAAGGGGGTGCGCTGACGATACTCAGTGGCCTTGAGGAGGGAAATATCATTGTGACGATCAAGGATACGGGAGAGGGGATCAGCAAGGAAAATCTGGACAAAATTTTTGATCCCTTTTACACAACAAAACCCGTGGGCAAGGGGACGGGGCTGGGCCTCAGCATCAGTTACGGGATAGTCAAGCAGCACAGGGGCAGCATTGAGGTGTCCAGTGTGTTGGGAGAAGGGACTGCCTTTACGATTCTCTTTCCTGTCGATGAAAACCGGCAGTATAAAAAAGATGAACAAGAATTTTAAAAAAAATGTCCTTGTTATCGATGATGAGGCTGTGGTCTGCATGAGCATTCAAAGGATTCTTTCGGCAAAGGATTTTAATGTCGAGACAGAACAGAGTGCACGCCCTGGCATAGAGAAGGCGCTGACAAACAAATTCGATATCATCCTCATCGACCTTAAGATGCCCGAGATAGATGGTCTTGAGGTCCTCAATGTTCTCAAAAATTCGGGCGTCACCTCCGAACTCGTGATGATCACGGGGCACTCCACCGTCAAGACGGCAGTCGAGGCCATCAAAAACGGGGCCGTTGATTACATCAGCAAGCCGTTTTCCCCCGATGAGCTTTTGATTACCGTGCAGAAAATTTTTGAGAGGTCTGCCTTTATCAGGGAAAACCTGTCTCTAAAAAACAAACTGGGCAGTTACGACTCTGCCGATGAAATTATAGGCAAAAGCCGGCAGATGAGGATGGTTTACTCTGTTGTTAAAAAAGTTTCGCAGACGGACGGTACGGTCCTGATTACGGGCAGGAGCGGCACTGGTAAAGAACTCATTGCCCGCACCATTCACAAGCTGAGCCCCCGTCAAAATTTCCCCTTTATGGTCTGCGACTGTTGTTCCCTGTCTGTTCATCTTTTGGAGAGCGAACTTTTTGGACATGTCAAGGGGGCCTTTACGGGTGCCATTGTAAACAAGCAGGGACTCTTTGAGGCAGCACACAAGGGGACCCTTTTTCTTGATGAGATTGCCAACATTAGCCAGGAGACGCAGGGCAAGCTCCTCAGGGCGATTGAATCCCACAGGATCAAGAGGGTTGGCGACCATCAGGAACATCAGTTCGACATCAGACTGGTCGCGGCGACAAACAGGGATCTCTCCGACCTGGTGCGTGAGGGTTCTTTTCGCGAAGACCTGCTGTACAGGCTTAACGTGGTGCCTGTTAATCTTCCAAGTCTTTGTGAGAGAAAGGAAGACATCCCCGAACTCACGGCCTGGTTTCTGCGGTATTTCTGCAGACGGCACCAGAAAAACATCAGCGGATTTTCTCCAGAGGTGATCAGGCTTTTTAATAATTACCCGTGGCCGGGTAATGTGCGTGAACTTAAAAACATCATCGAACGCATTGTGATCCTGCACGATGTGGCCACCGTGGAACCCTGCCACCTGCCCCGCGAATTTCATCAGGAGTTTCTATTTGAAGAAAAATACGATTTACCGTCAGACTGGGAGGCCTTTAAGCAGATGAAAAATAAAATCAGGGAGTCTGCTGTTGACAACCTCGAAAAAAAATTTCTACTCAAGGCCCTTGATGCCAATCGAGGCAATGTCAGCAAAGCCTCGAAATATGTGGGGATGCAGAGGACCAATTTTCATTCGCTGCTCCGCAAACATGGGATTACGTAGTGTCTGTCGGGAAAGGCCGCTTTTCGTCATTGCGAGGAGTAAAACGACGAAGCAATCTCCCGCAACAAATACTGTACGATTCAACCATACACTTGTCTCTGCCTGAGGCACTCACAACTCGGTGTGCGGTGCATTTTTTCGTATCACTCAGGCCCCACATTTTATTGAAACCCCTTTTGATTATCGTTGATTACCGGATTGTTTTTTTTGTGAGGGTAAAAATCAGATCGAGGAAAAGATTTTTTCGTTTGCTGGCATGTCTATTGCAAGTCTATTGCAATAAGCAGCAGGCAATGGTTCTATTAAATAGTGTCTGTCGGGAAATGCCCTGTTTCGTAGGAGTCCTGAAAAATCATGTCCCGTGACAAAATATAAAGACATGATTTTTCAGGGTTTGAAATATTTTGCAAGCGGCAAAATTTTCAAACTTCCGGAGAAACAGGGCGTTTTCCGACAGACACTGAATATAAGGAGTTTACTATGACAGAATTATCTGATCGCATTGAAAACAGTAAAATGATGAGCAAAGTGATGCCGGTTGCAGAGGCCGTCAAATACGTTAAAGACGGCGACACGCTTGCCATCAGCGGTTTTACAAAGTCTGGGGAACCCAAGATGTTTTTGCCGGCGCTGGCCGAGCATTTTAGCTCTGTGTCGCCTGATGCGCGCATCAACCTTTTCAGCGGTGCGTCGTTGTCTGATGAAGTCGAAAATCCAATTGCAAAATTTATTAAAAGGCGGGGACCTTACATGTCTTCATCGGTATCTCGAAAACTGATTCATGCCGGCAAGATGGAGTTTACCGATGTTCATCTCTCCCAGTTTGCAAGAAACCTGATGTATGGCTTTTACGGGGCAATCAATGTTGCTGTTGTTGAAGTGTCGCGCATTCGACCCGATGGGAGCGTCATTTTAACCCCATCGGTTGGTATTTCTGCCGAAGCATTGCACAAGGCCCAAAAAATCATCCTTGAGGTCAACACGGCAGAACCCAATTATACCGGCTTTCATGATATCTCGATCCCTTCTGTGCATCCCAATGTCCGGTGGCCTATACCTATCACCAACGTCAGTGATCGCATAGGCACGCCTTACGTTGAAATAGACACCTCCAAGGTTGTGGGCGTGATCGCATCCAACACACCAGAGTACCCTGTTTCATTCAAGGCAGTCACCGAGATGGACAAGGCTATTGCACGCAATGTGATTGATTATCTTGTACACATGCGGGACCACTTTGGATGGGCACGGCGGCTGCCGCCTATCCAGTCAGGTGTGGGTAATATTGCCAATGCCATTGTGGGAGAACTCTATGATTCTCCATTCACAAAAATCAGATTCTGGACAGAGGTTTTTCAGGATGGGATGCTTAAATTTGTTGAGGACGATGCCAAATTTGAGGCCGCCTCTGCAACGGCTATTTCTCTGTCTGTCGAGGGGATCAGAGAATTCAGGCGTCTTTTTGAACGCTGCAGGGACCGGCTTGTCTTAAGGCCCATGTGGTTGTCCAATCTTGCAGAGGTGATCACCAGGCTCTTTGTGATCGCGATGAACACGCCGATTGAGGTCGATATTTACGGACACGCCAATTCAACACATGTGGATGGGTCCAAGATCATCAATGGCGTTGGAGGGAGCGGTGATTTTCTGCGCAACGCCTACTTGAGTATTGTGCACACCCCATCCATCAGGCGGCTCAAAGACGGCAAGACAGTGAGTTGTGTGATGCCTTATGTGCGTCACATCGATCACACCGAGCACGACATCAAATGCATTGTCACCGAGCAGGGCTTTGCCATGAACACCGAGATTCAATCCGGAAAGAACCGCGCGCGCGAGATTATTCAAAAGTGTGCGCACCCCTATTTTCGTCCGTTGCTCCTGGATTATCTGCGGTATGCGGGTGACGGTGACGAGCCACGGCCGACAAGTATGGATGTGATTGACGGCTGGTGGAAGGAGTACAATGCAGCCTGCTGCGAGTTTGGCAGCAGATGAAGTAGAGAACACGCGCTCATCAAAAAAACGCTCGCTTTAACCCCCGATAACAGCTACCTTGCGGCAGAAAAAAAACAATTCTTTACGGCAGACACATAAACGGGTTAAAGAACTGTCCATGATTGAGGTTCGGGATCTGTCCAAAACTTTTTGTTTGCAAGACCAAACTATTCCTGCATTAAAACGTGTGAGCTTTAAACTTGAGGGTGGCCGCAGTCTGGCTATCTGCGGGCGTTCGGGTGCCGGAAAATCTACCTTGCTCCATCTTTTAGGCGGTCTCGACAAACCTACTTCGGGGAGTGTTATTATTGATGGGCAGGACATCACGGGCATGACCGAAAAACAAGAGTCGCGGGTTAAAAACAACATGGGGTTTGTTTTTCAGTTTCATCACCTCCTTAAAGATTTTAATATATTGGAGAATGTCATGATGCCGCTCCTTATAAAAGGCGTCAAAAAAAAAGAGGCTGTGTCACGGGCGCTTGACGTGTTGCAGCGCGTTGATATTCAAGATAAAAAATCACGTTATCCACAGGAGCTTTCGGGGGGAGAACAGCAGAGGGCTGCCTTGGCGAGGGCACTGGTTCACAACCCCAAAATGATCCTTGCCGACGAGCCTACAGGTAATCTGGACGAAAATAACAGTCGGGTGGTTTTTGAATTGCTTTGCAGGTTAAACCATGATTTAGGCACCACCCTGATTGTTGTCACACACAGCAGAGAATATGCAGACAAACTTGACCACCGTTTGATCTTAAATTTTGGAGAGGTTGCGGGCTATACATAAAATCCCCATATGAAACCAAGCTGTCTTATTAGATTATATCTCTCGTTTCTTGTATTTTTGATCCTGTCTTTCCCCGGAGGAGTCGGGGCTGCAGAACAGATTGTCGACATCGATTTTCAGGGGCTTACCTCTGTTTCAGAAGCAGTTGTCAGAAACTCCCTTCTCAGTGTCGAGGGCACGCCCTATTCGGGCAATATCGTCAAAAAGGACATCAAAAATCTTTACAAGACGGGGTTGTTTAGTGATGTCTCGGTGCAGAGGGTCAACTCTGCAGGTGGAAGCAAGCTCATTTTTATTCTGGTCGAGAAAAAGGTCATCGGAAAACTCACCGTTCAGGGAAATAAAAAAATAAAGGGCGATGACCTTGCAGAGGCGATGCACATTCATGAACAGGATCTCCTGGACAAGGCAAAGATCGCCGAAACAAAAGCAGAGATCTACAAGTTGTATGAAAAAAAAGGATATCATCTTGTCGATATCAAGACCAGCATCGAACCGTTTGATGAAGCGGCCAATCAGGTCGAACTCATTTTTAAAATAGACGAAAACAGGCCTGTCAAGGTGAGGCGCATCCGCTTTACGGGTAACAAGGCCTTTTCAGATAGCAAGCTCAGAAAACAAATTAAAACCAAGGAGAAGTGGACTCTCTCATTTCTTACCGGGTCAGGAAAACTTCAGCCCGAGACGCTGCAAAGCGATATGCAAATGCTCCGGTACTTTTATCTCGACAACGGTTATTTAAAGGTCAAGGTTGGCGAGCCCGATGTCACTTTAACACGCGATAAAAGGTCCATATATATTTCTATCCCCGTGCATGAGGGACAAAAATACAAGGTGAGCGGGGTTTCTGTGGCCGGGGACATTATCACGACAGAAGAAGAACTCGAAAAACAGCTTTCACTTAAGACCGGTCAACTCTATAAAAAATCAGTCGAGATAAAAGACTTGCAGACACTCGAGCGAATCTACGGCGATCAGGCCTACGCCTTTGCGAGTATCGTGCCCAACATCACCACTGATGACTCCGCCTTGACAGCCGATGTGACTTATTACATCCAAAAAGGGCCCAAGGTAAAGATCGGCCAAGTCATCATTAAGGGCAACAAGGTCACGCGCGACAAGGTCATCAGACGTGAATTAAAGGTGATCGAAAACTCGTACTACAGTCAGGATCATCTCGAAAAATCACGCATGCGGCTGTATCAGCTGGGTTACTTTGAGGACGTTAATATTTCTACCCCGAGGGGGATTGATGACAACACAGTTGACGTAGTGATTGAGGTCACAGAAAAAAACACGGGGACATTCAGTGTGGGCGCGGGGTTCTCGACCTTGGAGAGTTTTATCTTTACGGCAACTGTGCAGAAGGAAAATTTTCTGGGACGCGGCATCAGCGGCGGGATCTCGGCAAATATGTCCAAGCTGCGCCAGGACATCATGATTTCGATGTCCGACAGATATTTCCTCGATACAAAGTGGTATTTGGGGCTTTCCTTTGAGCGTTTTCAGTCACAGTTAAACCGCGACTTCGACCAGAACAGGCTGGGAGGTTCTGTCACGTTTGGGCGGGAGCTTTTTGACTATTTTCATTTTCATCTGGGATACAGGATCGCCCAAGTCGAGGTCACCAATTTTTCGGCGCAGGTCCCCCAGTTTTTTGTCGACAATGCTTCGGGTCTGACGAGCGCTGTATCCAACACGCTCACATACGACCGCAGGGACAATCGCATCTCTACAAAAAAGGGGATCTACAACACGGTGTCAACAGAGTGGTCTACAAAATACCTTAATGCAACCAACAATTTTTTGAGGGTCACCAGTGACAACAGGGTTTTTTTCAAGCTGCCCTTTCAGTTTGTACTCAAGGGAAGGGGGCTCGCGGGGTACATCAATTCGTTGGATGCCAAGCCTGTGGCCTTGTTTGATCGTTATTTTCTGGGCGGCATTAATACTCTGCGCGGTTACGAGCTTAACACCGTGGGCCCGGTTCTTCAAATCCCTTCGTCCGCAACGGGCGGGGATGGTACGTTTACCTACGGTGGCAACAAGATGCTTCTCTTTAACGCCGAGTTGGAAATCCCCATTTATGCCAAGGCCGGTTTTCACGCGGTGACTTTTTTTGACTCAGGAAATTCTTATGGGGAGGGTGAAAATATCGATCTCTCGCGTTTAAGGTCTAACTATGGATTTGGGTTGCGATGGCATTCGCCGCTTGGCCCCTTGAGGTTTGAGTGGGGTCTGCCCATCAACAAGCGTGCCGACGAATCCGGGGTTGTTTTTAATTTTTCGATTGGACAGAGCTTCTAGTGCTTTGACAATTTAATAATTTTCTTTATGAGAAAATTATTAAACGCTCAGCACTAGTCCTGAGCAATCTAGAAAGATAAAAATTAAGTTGTCGAAGGACTAGTTTCTAATGACAAGGCCCTTGATCTCTGAAAGTGCTTTGAGTACAGTTGGGCGGCTCAAAATTATTGACGGACAAAAAAGAACTTAATGCGTATTTGTTCGTTATAGCGGGTGTTTTTTACAGATTTTAGTGCTGGCGGTATCGGACTATCGATTCAAAATTAATATGGAGACTTGCATGATAAAAAAATTAATTCCTATGGGGTTGTTGTTAATGGTCGTTATGTGTTTGCCAATTCATAAGGCATTTGCGCAGGAAAAGATTGCCCTCGTCAGTTTGCAAAGGGCGCTTAACGAGGTTGAGGAGGGTAAAAAAATAAAAGAGACCCTTAAAACCGAGTACGAAACAAAAAAGAAAAAAATCGATGCCATGAAACTCGAACTCGAGACTTTAAGCAAAGATCTCGACAAACAACAGATGGTGCTTTCTGGTGAGGCGCTTCAAACCAAAAGAAAGGTCCTGCAGGAAAAATTTATAGACCTGCAAAACAAGGCGGCCCTTTTCGAAAAAGAACTCAAGACCAAAGAATCCGAGAACGCTCAGAGGATTCTCACAACACTCAGGGATATCGTTATTAAAATATCAACGGGCGAGGGCTATACCCTGGTGATCGAAAACTCAACAGAGACCGTGCTGTTTTCAAAAAATGCCCAGGATATTACCCCGCAGGTTATCGCGGCGTATAACAAAAAATAATTGTTCCACACCCCAACGTGTATCAAAGTCTCAATGCATTGAGACGGGTTTGGTAATACGTGCCGCAGGCCGCCCCATACGGGCGGTGTTCTATGGATTCAGCCGTCATTAACAAATACATGGGTTCCTTTGCTTGTCCTGCGTGCCAGTCTTTGAGGCTTTTGCTTACAAAAGAGGCCATCATCATTTGTCAGGACTGTCTTAATGGGTACAAGGTTATTGATGATGTGCCCGATTTTCGTCTTGAGAATGCCATTTCTTTCAAGCAAAGACTGTCTGCGTACAAAAAGGGTCTTAAGGCCCTCTTAAGCTGTGTGACCGAAAACAACAGCCAGGAGACACGAGAAATCAAACCTGGACATTGCGTGGTCATTGGCCGCAGGATCAATAAAGACTTCACAGATGAAGGCACAGTCATTCAAAATATAAGCGAAAATACATACACCAAGATCAACCGTGACAGTCAAAATCTCGTCGAAAAATGTTTTTCAAAACCTGTCAAGACAAACACAAACACAGCGATTCATCAGGCAGACAGGATGACGGTGCAGCAGCAGGACAAACAACTGCTTGGTAATTTTATAAGAGATTTTGACTTTTTAATCGATGAACCTTCGGTCTCAAGGGCGCATGCAGTGGTGTATCAGGATGAAGAGGGGGTTCATCTCATCGATCTTGTCAGTAAAAACGGCACTTATGTCAATGGTCGCGAGGTAGAAAAAAGAAGGCTCAAAAATAACGATGTGATTAATCTGGGTAAAGCGGCCATGTGCATTCACATATCATAACCCGCATAAGGCGGAAAATGCTGCGCGGGCTGGCACCTCGTAAGATATTGTTGCTGAAACGCGTAGAAAAAACATAACCCGCATAAAGCGGAAAATACTACGCGGGCTGGCAATACGAAAAATATTGATGCAA
>JADGCS010000058.1 GCA_015228875.1 Deltaproteobacteria bacterium
CACAGGGAGGTAGCCAGAAAATCCCCAAAAATTTTCTGGCGTAGCTCCTTGTGAATAAGGCGCTCTCTGCTCTACCTGTTGATTCTGCAATTTTGCTTGTTGATGTTATGCTAATGGTATCAAGTCTCTGGTTGACTAGTGAGGTTGTTGGGGTTTTTCCCAACTAGTCAACCAGAGACTTGATAGCATATTTATTTTCAATCGCATAGGCCACATACCACGCGGTGGGGGAGGTGCTGATCTCCATGATCTTCATCGCTGTTTCAAAATCTATTTTGGGTAGTTTGTATTTTGCCACGGCGTTGTCATAGAGTTCCTTTGTCTCGGAGAGTCTCTCTTTGGCACGGGCATCATCGGGGTAGCGCTCTATGACTGCCGAGTATTTTTGATAGTAGCGGCTTAAAAATTTAAAACCCCGCAAAATCCCGCGCAGTCCCGCAATGTATTGACAGGCGTTTTCGTCTGATTTTTGTTTTAGGGCAAGGGCCTTCCATGACTCAGCCAAGTCTGGTGTGGTCAGGCCCAGTTCCTTTGCGCGTTTTAATATCTCCTCCCTCTCCTTTTTTTCACCCTCTAAAAGGTCTTCAAACTTAAACATCTTGTCAACGGATTCTTTGTGGAGTTGAGGGTATCTTTTTGCAAGTTGCTCTGCCAGTTCTTTATACACCATAATGCGCAGGGCGTTTTTGGATTGATTGGCATAACCAATATTGAGCAACACATTAATCGAATCCGAATTATAATCATCTCCAATAATCACAGCCCTCTGATCCCCTTGACTGGCCCAATACCAGCCTTTAACAAGTCCCCTGTTGATTCGGTTGTTATAATAGTCCGTCACACTTGTGTTAATCTGGATCTTTGCAATCTGATCTTGGGCCGAGACACTCGAAAATCCCCTTAAAAAAGGATCATCCTCAAAGACAGGGTCGATGTTTCCCAGAGTGTCATTGATCTTATTGGGACTGGGTGTGTCTGATGATGTGGTGTACTCAAATTTCAAGTCGTTGCGATTTTCAAAAGGCGTCTCAAATCTAAAATCAAAATCGCGGTCTAAAACTCCAAGATGTCCTTGATAGGATTTATAATCATTAATGCCGTCGCCATCCGAATCAAAAGTTAGCCTCAGCGCGTCTTCATCGGCAAACATTCTGTTGCCCACCGCGTCTTCTCCGCATCTGATTATACGCCCGTTAAGGCCAATCGAACAAATACCCGAACGGTTCTTTTTGGTGGCATCAATACCATCTCTCACGTTTTGATACTTGGCCCTTTCCCAATGGGTACCGATCTCGTCCATCATGTTACCAAAGATCAGGGCCCCGTCATTGCTGTATGCGCCGACCTTTGTGACGATCGGATGAGCAAAGGGGATATTGTCATAAATGTGAGAGAGTTCGCGATGACTCCAGCAGTTTGCAATTTGAACCATCATGGGCCTTGTGGTAAATGTAGCATCGTCAAACGAATCTTCAAGGACGGTGCCGCCACCGGCGTGACCGTTAAACACCACATAATCAATGCGATAGGGCGAATCACTTGTGTCTTCTTCGAAGACCGATCCCTTAAAAAGATGCATGCTGTTCGGCGCCCTGGGGATAATAATGACCTGCCTTTTTTGCCCTCCCTCATGATCAAATTGCCGTGCGTAAACTGATTTAGAAAGAAGGCCCAAAACATCAAAGAGAGTCACAAGACGATGCCAATCTGTCGGCCCTTTAAGAAAGTGCAAATAACCCCGATCCCCCGAGATATTTTGGGCAAAATCACTTAAGGCCTTGATGGCTGGATAAGAGTTGGCCCAATCCAGGGATAAATCCTCCTCTCTCATGACACCTAATTGCGTCTCGTCTTCAAAAAAAGAGGCCAGTTCGTTTAAGACCCCCTGTTTGTCAATACCTCCCGATGAATTAAAAATCATATCAAATAACGGCCCATGCCTCGTTGAGAGGCCATGAAGAGAAGAAGCTTCTAATTTAAGAAGCCTTTCGATCTCTGCAATCTTGTCTTTGTTTGCATCCGGCACCTGCAACTGAAAAGATTCCAATTTGTAACCATGCTCCTCGTTAATATACATCCGGTGCCACAGGTCCTGCTTGTAGCGTTCCTGAAAGAAAATTTTAGCAACAAACTGGTCGCCTTTTAAGAGAGAGGCATCCGGCCCCTTGGGCGGTATTGTAAGGTCTGTAATCCGTTCGCCATATTTTTGGGCCAGGGACATGCCTTTATCAAGAAGGCCAAGGAGTTCGAGCGAAAGCCCCTTATACAATCTCACTTTATCGAGGGTCTGTTCCTTGGATGCCTGAGATGTCATAGCCTTTGTTTTGGTTGCCTCGGCAAATTCGATGGCCCTCACCAAAATTTTTTCACGCTCTTCGAGGGTTAAGGTTTGGTTGCCCTGCACGTTATCAATAAGGGCCGAAAGGATATGTCCCGTCATTTGAGTGTGTGCGCGCTCATTTGTTTTTTGACCAGCCTCATCAAAAAATAATTTAAACCCTTCGGGCTTGTCTAAAAATACAAAGAAAAGATCTATGATCTCCCTTTTTTTATCTGATGAAACCTGCCCATCTTTAAGAATGGCATCGTAGTGGTTGATAAACAACTCTGCGGTTGTATAATTTTGGTTTGATTTAAAAGACTCTACCGAAACAGTTAAGGCCTTTTGTTCATAATGAAAACTCTGCATCTCGCCATCGACAATGATGCCGCGTTTGGCCAACGCCGCAAGGACGCAGGGTTCCAAGAGTTCGGCCAGTAATCTTGCCCTAAAGGCTGCGATCTCATTGGGTTCTGTGTTTTCTCCAAAGTCCGCATTGTCAATAAAACCGGCCGTTCCATCACGAGACCCTGACCGATCAACAGCCATTTTAAACAAATTTACTGCCAGCCTGTAGGCCTCGTGATCTGCAGGACCATCCTTATTGTATTCTGGCCTGCAAAGATCCTTTTTTAAATCAGTGACCAAAATTCGCATGGCCGCGGTTTTTTCGTTGATGTTCAAGCGGTAAGGTTCAGGCGAAAGGCTGTCGGTCACGCCATCAAGGGAGTTAAGAAGCTCCTGCCTGAAGAGTCCCCTGAACTCGTCATCGCTTTGAGCCAAATTATAAAGGTGCATTACGGGCAGTCTTAAGCTCTCCCCAACCATGTTCAACATGGGTTTAAATCTTTTGCGAAACAGCGATAAAAATATCTCACCACGATGTCGTTGATAAAGGGCTTTAAGCTCGTCTTCGCTTAAGCTGTCAATGTATCCCGAAAATTCATGGGCGGCGTTAAACAAAGAATAGTCATGTTGTCCACGGCAAGGGACGTTGAGTGTTTTATAAATTTCAAGCTTGTAAAACAGTTGATCAGTCAATCCTGTCTGTTGAAATTCGTCTTTTATCTGACTTACGACCCCGTACCTTTCCATATCATCAAGGGACGCGGCATAATTTTGGGCTATGTATAACAAAGCATTTGTGATGGCCTCAAAATATTGAAGACCTTTATCAGGAGATCGCCACGCCGTCCTAAAGGCCCCTTCCATGGCCACATTAAAAAGATTACTACCAAATACATAATGCGTGTAATCCGGCCCCGCGGCCTTAGCGATCTCTTTAAATCGATTGAGCACATATTTAAAATCATCAAGGTCCTTAATCAAAGACGTCTCGGCCCCTATACTGAATGTTAAAGCATTGTGCCACGTCCAAAAAATACGATTACAGGAAGAGGCGTTAAACGATTGGGCCCAATCGAGGAGCAGGGTTGTTGCCTGATTTAAATGGGCAATGTCTTTAAAGACGACATGTTTTACAGCAGGTAAGACTTGATAAAAGAATGAGTCATCCGCATGAGCCGCTTCTTCTACTCCAAACCGCTCTGCAAGCCTATCGAGGGTATTTAGCCATAATCCAAAAGTGATTAATCCCTCGTTAATCCAATCTTTTGATGCCGGCATCAATCTGTCACACACAACACTAATAAGAGACGGGTGTTTTTTTGCAAAGGACATGAGCATTCGGGTCCCCTCAAAAAAATCATGGGGGCTTTTATTTAACAGCGGGGCCATTGTCTCAATGGCCATGAGAGTACTATTGTCTTTCTGCCACATCTGTTTAAGGCGTTCCATGCACCTCAATGCAAAGGCACGGCCTTTTCTCTGAATAAGGGGCACCATGTGTAACAGGCCCACTTGCTCCGGCGACACATTCCCCGGCGGGAATCTGTTAAAATAAAAGTAAAACTCTTCTATATCCTGCTCCGCAAGGGGGGAGAGTGCTGGAAGGAACTCTTCAAAATATTTTCTAAACAGCTCATCTGGCACCTGACTCAGTTTTAAGCTGATGGCATCAATAAAGGCCATGAGGTTGTCTTGGCCTCTGCTCAAAAGTGGGGCAAATGCCGGTATCGTGTATCTAAAAACAGGGTCTGCATTCGCACCGAGTTTTTGTTCGACCTTTTCAAAATATTCGAGATAACCCTTGTATTCTTCACTCGAGATATCCCTGCCCTTAGCCAGAGAGGGCACGGCATTGCCTATGATTCCGATGAGATTTTTCGATTGAGAGGACAAGATAAAATTTGTGCAGACATCAAACCAGTCGTCTTTTTGAAGCAATTTGGCCGTGTGGGTTGAGGCAGTTAATGCATCAAACAAATGCTGAGATTCACTTTGATTGAGAGGATAAAGTCTGAAAATCTCAAAAAGTCTATTAAACCGCCACAACTGCCCCTGCGATAATTTGCCAATGATAGGCAAGTAATACCTATGCGTTTGCTCGGCATAATAATCTGGTTTCCCTGTTTTGCATAGCTCCGCCAACCCTTCTATGACTGTTGCTACTGTGTTAAGCCCCTGTGAAAACAAAGGACCGAGCGCCTCGCGGGCCTGTATTAGAAAATCCCTATCCAGAGAGGCCCATGCATCGACATTAATGTGTTTTGAAACGTGTGCCTTGAATACGGGCCTTTTTTCTTTGATCGCTTGCCACTGGTCCCTGATGAGAGTTTTTTCTTCATTACTGATGCCCGCAGTGGCGGCCATGGTCCTTTCGAGGTCTGCCAGTGTCTTGATCTGCGAATTAAATTTGTATCTGTTTGATGAATATTCAACCCTCTCAAATATAACGGGTGAATATTTATTAATTGACGCCACAAGTTGTCTGCCCCGTTCGTTATAGATTGTATCAATTGTGTCAGAAAACGAACCTACATCTGACAAATCATAAACATTGCCGGGGTCCGCCAAATAGTCGCGCCACGACCCTTGCGATATTTTTTGATCAACCAGAGTATAGAGGACCGAATCAAACGGGTACAAAAAATGAGCGGGGTCCTTAACCTGCAAAAAACCATCGGGTATCTTATTAAAAACAATGTTAAGTAATTCGATGTGGGCCTTTGGGATATGGTTCACAACGCGCAAATAGTCGTCGCCGGTCTTAAACTCGCCCTTAAAATACACCTTGATTAAATTTTTTTGCAGGGACTCGCTCCCCCTGACCCTCCAGAGCAGATTTGCAAGTTGTTCAATCTCTGTTATTGTCCCTGTAAATTTTTTTAACACCCCCCCCTGCACAGCAGGCGCATTGTCAGTCGCATCGAGGAGTGACCTTAACTCATTGTAAGTGCCCACACCACCCGCAAAGCGCGACAAAACATACAACTGCTGGTTGGGATTATGTCTTAACCGATAAAGGGCGCTACTTAAGGAGTCTGTGTTAGAGACATTTTCACTAAGGCGAAATTCATTACCGCCTTCTTTGGGGAGCAACTCGACAAGCCTTGTGTAATGATTACCATCCTTAATATTCTTAGAGGCCGCTTTTTTAAGCACCTTTTTTAAAAGCCCCGGATTGTCCTTGCAGGACTCTACAAGACCGACAAAAACCCCCTCATCCGTAATGGCCCCATCGGGGATCGTGTCTATGAGCGCTACACCTTCAGGCCTTTTGATCCTTCTGATAGAGACACGCGCCGTGTAGTTGTGCTGGAGTGCCTTTGTGGTCTTGATCTTAAAAAAATCAATCACTCTGTCGCTGCAATAGTCATCAGAGCTGACGTTCCTTTCAAACAAACGATCAACTTGATAATCCTGCTCCACAATACCCTTCGCTACTTTAGGGGCAAGCTGTGCGAGGGTTGTCGGATAGTCGCTGTCAATTAACTCCGCAATATAAAGGACGGTCTCAAAATGGTTAACGGCACCGTCGGGGATTTCGCCGATCCGTTTTTTAAGTTCTTCTTCACTTGTTATTTCTTTCCATACGAGGGCAGACAATAATTCTACAACCGTTCGCACCGACCCAGATTTAAATTCAAATTTGTTAAGTATAGCCTGTCTTGTTTCTGTGGTTACAGGGAGCCACGGGAGTTGGGTGAGATTATTAAGATCGCACACAATGCCGGGCGTTATCTTTGGCAGAAGGGCCTTGGCAAATGCCTCGGCGCCTTTGTCTGTGGTCTTAGAAGTCCTCAGCCATGTAAATTTCCAAAGGATTTTGAGCTCATCCGGAGACAAACTATTATCGGGGATATCGTTGATGGCGGGCAGTATCTCGTTATACGCGGCAAAATTGCCATTAAGAAAACTGTGAAGCGCATCGTCAACAACCTCTTTGGCAATCTCTTTAACAGACAGGGGTTGGTTGTGATCAACGGGTATGTCGATGCCGTGCTTTTTAAAAAGGGCGATGCAGTCAAAAAATCTTTGCGCGGAATGAGTTGCCCCGCTGTACCTTACCCACGCCTTAACAACGGCAACTTCATGATTATCAACAAAATGATTGTCATTAATGTCAAAGAGACCCACGGCCTCGCCCGCATCAAGATTGTCATCACCATTAGAAAGCCCCGGTTCTGCCTCGGGCAGGGTCTTTAACAAATCTTTTACAAGGGCCTCGTCTTCGTTTGTGCCCAGCCATTTTCCGTTGATAGTCACCATAGTTTTAAAAAGCCTTATTCTATTATGGCACAAAGGGCGGTGATAGTGCTAAAAAAATTGTTTTTTGGAAGACGGGATTGTTTAAACTCCGCGAGACAACACGCGACCAATTGAAAACGGAGTCAAGTTCTCAATATTGTATTTCAAGCACAAACATCAACAATATCAGGCCGTTTCATGGTGTTGACAAAACATCGACCTGTGATGATGTTGCTCTTAATGGGGTGGGTTAACCATCAACTACGGCATTCATGATCCTCGTTTACAAAAAGACATCAGTGCGATCGTTTTAAAAACAAACCCAGCATCCCCGTTGATACAATATTTGAATCACGTTTTTTTGAAAGCTGGATTTCGGGGGTAAGAGAACGGAAATAACTGATAGTCTAAAATATTTCAAAGGCGACTGGCATCGAATATCACAAAGGGGCAGGGTGATACACTTTCATTGATGTTTTTCGAAAATAGAAAACGACACTCGACCTCGTCGTGATAACCTTGTACCAACGACAGCGGGATTTAGCCTGCCAAAATATAAAGCCTTTTAAAAAACAAGTGTCAAAGGCGGAAGGAGCGTGAACACCCCACTTGGCACAGGTCATCACCATCACCGCGCAAGCCCGGGGATCAACACCACCAGGCCGTCGCAGATAAACTCGACACCAATAGCAGCGATGATCAGGCCCATCACACGTGAGACAATATTGACACCCGTTTTTCTCAGCGCCTTTGCAATTTTGTGGCCCATGTTCAAGATGATCAAGGTAAGGAGTGAAACAATAAGGATGGCACCCACGAGAGTTAGTTCGTCATGAAATGCATTTGACTGATTGGAATAAAGAATCACCGAACTGATGGCCCCGGGCCCCGCCAGCATGGGAATGGCAAGCGGCACAACGGCAATGGATTCTTTGGTAACAGCCTCTTGCGCTTCTTCCTCAGTATGTTTGGGAAGAAGCTGATTGCCGTGCAGCATGGATATTGCCATCAAAAGAAGCAAAATCCCACCGCCCACTTTAAAAGAAGCCACACTGATCCCAAAATAATTTAAAAAGGCCTGACCGCAGAACATGACAAGCAAGAGGGTGCAACACACAGTCAAAGAGGCTATTTTGACTGTTTTTTTTCTGTCAGAAACAGACATCTGTTGTGAGAGTGTAACAAATAAAGGGACCGCACCGATCGGGTTGACAATCGCCACAAGCCCCGTCACAATCTTGATGTGTTCTGTCCATTGTTCGAGCATCATAGGGGGCGCCTTATCGCACAGAAAAAAACCATCTTGCAAGATAAATTTATGTACAGAAATTTCAAAGTCGACAGAGCGCGGGTGCATTCCTCGCAAAATGGAGGAATTCAACCGCGTCATAGTCAAGTGAGTAACTTGTTGGCAAAGCCTTATTCAGAGCAGGTTTGTGGCTAGTCTTGTTTGATTGCGTTGTACCGCCAGGTCTTGAGTTAGAGGTCACTCGTCATGATAAAGAGCGGCTTTCCCATAAACTGCTTGTATTTTGGACGCAGTTTATCGACGTTGTAGTATTTGTCGACATCGATGACTTTGGTCCCTTTAATGGAGCCGATGGGCACCGAGTCATAGCAGCCATGCCTGAGGCAGACCAGCCGGCCTGATTGCTTTGCATCGACAAGATTGAGGGCGAGATTACCGTAGGCCATGGGGACAATAGAATCGATGGAGTCTGGCTCTCCGCAGCGCACAAGGTAGCCAAGACTCTGGTTGACAATATTGATGCGATGACCCTTGTTAAACCTTGCGGAGAGATGTTTGAGCGCAATAGCAATTTTTTCACCGATACCACCAAGTTTTTTGTGTCCGTATTGATCGGTCTCTTCGCTTTCGAAGTGCATGGTTTCATCACCCACCATACGCGCACCCTCGGAAACAAGGACGATGGAAAACTTGTTGGGTTTGTCCCTGCGGTCCTTGGCAAGAAGCTCGGTGAGGCGTTCGATGTTAAATTGGTATTCGGGTATCACGCAGCGGTCCGCGGCACCCGCTATGGTGGGGATAAGCGCAGAGTACCCCGCATAACGTCCAAAAACCTCGAGGACGAGGATTCTTTCGTGTGATCCAACCGAAGTCTTCAACTGGTGCGCCAATTGGATTGTACGGGTCACACAGGTGCTAAAACCGATACAATAATCTGTCCCGGGAACATCGTTGTCCATGGTTTTGGGAATGGCGACAACCTTAAACCCAAGTTCATCGAGGTGATTTCCGTAGCTCAGGGTATCGTCGCCGCCTATAGGGATCAGGTAATTGATGCCCAGAAATTCAAGATTTTTTAAGATATCAGGTGTGACATCGTTGATATCTTGTTTGTATTTGTCTTTAAGGTGAGGGGGGACAAGATTGATGGGCAGGTGACTGGGTCTTGTCCTTGATGAGTGCAAAAAGGTACCACCGGTCCTCACGACGTCGGACACAAGTTCTTCGGTCAGTATTTGTATGCAGTCCCTGTTATCAGCATCTTTGTCGGGTATAAAATCGACAAGACCTGCCCAGCCCCTCCGGAAACCGATCACCTTGTACCCGTCTCTGTTTGCCCTGATTGTAATGGCCCTGATGGCAGGATTAAGCCCCGGGACGTCGCCCCCACCTGTGAGAACCCCGATTGTGCCTTTGTATTGTGTCATAGACAACCCTTTCACTTGTAACAAATACCACACAGGCATCTTGATGCCTGAAAAAAAAACAACTATAACCCCAAACAGGTTTGAACAGTTTTTGCTCTAACCCATTTAACAAGGTTTTTCAAAATTAATTTACTTGTCATTATGTCTGTCAAAGTAAAAATTTGCGGGATTACAAACGAGCAGGATGCCTTAGATGCCATAGATCTAGGGGCCGATTTTTTGGGCTTTAATTTTTACCCTGATTCACCGTGGCATCTTCACCCCGAAAAATTAAGGGAATTTATAGACGAAATACCCTACAACATCAAAAAAGCAGGTGTCTTTGTTAACGCGCAACCGCGGTTTGTCATCGATGTCGTCACAGATTTAAATCTGGATTATATGCAATTTAATGGTGATGAATCCGCAGGGTATTGCAATCAATTTGGCAGGCCCTACATTAGGGCAATCACGCCAACAAGTGTTGACGACTTGCTTGCCCTTAAAGAATACGATGCAGATTTTTTTTTGGTAGAAACTTTTATAAACACGTCAGATGGGGCAGGGATGATCACTAACTGGGACCTTGCAAGGCAAGCGGCAGTTCAACATAAAAAGCCCATTTTTTTATCAGGAGGGCTTGATCCCAAAAATATCGAAACCGCCATCATAACCGTAAAACCCTATGGCATTGACATCACAAGCGGTGTCGAATTTGCACCGGGGAAAAAAGATTATCGCCAGATGGAGGTCTTCATAAAGAAGGCAAAGAGCATAATGCTTTAGATTTAATATGCTAAACTAACTATTTAAAATAACAACTTATTAATATATAAACTATTTAATGTAATACTTTAATATATAGGAATTTAAAAGTCGACAGAGCGCGGGTGCATACTTTGCAAAATGGAGGGATTCAACCGCGTCAAAGTCAATTTAGTAAATTGAAAAAATGTCTGAAATAAATCAAAATACAAAACCCGTGGTCGCCATAGTGGGGCGGCCAAATGTTGGCAAGTCTACGCTTTTTAACAGGCTGACTGGCAAGTGGCGTGTCACGGTAGAAGACATCCCCGGTGTGACAAGGGACAGGATTTATGGGCAGTGCGAGCTGGATGGACAAGAAATTATCCTCATTGATACTGGTGGTTTACAACATGATATTAAAACCAAAAGATTAGAATCTAAAATGAGCATCCAAGCCCTAAGGGGTATTGAGGAGTGTGATCTCATCCTGTTTATCCTTGATGGACGATCGGGGATGACCTCTACTGATAGGGAGTTGATCAATAAAATCAGAAAGCTTCAAAAACCCAAGGTTTTTGCAGTCAACAAAGTAGATGATCCCCGGCTCGATATCAACTCTAATGAATTCTACGAACTTGGAATTGAAGCATTTGTGCTCATATCTGCAGAACATAAGCGTGGTTTTTCAGAGCTTTGTGATGCTATTATTAAAGGATTAAGCAATAGATTAACTTGTCAAGATCAAGGGGAGGGGGCAGACACACACACCGCACCCAGTAAACAGTGTCAAGAAAACATGGCGGAGGCAGACAAAAGTTTCTTTGATATGAGCATTGCCATTTCTGGTCGTCCCAACGTTGGTAAGTCGACCCTCCTCAACGCGCTTCTAAATGAAGAACGTTGCATCGTTGATGATGCCCCGGGAACAACCCGAGACCCCATCCATTCGATAGTGAGTTACAACAATAAAAAATATCGCTTCATAGACACGGCGGGGATTAGAAAAAGGGCGAGGACAACTGGTAAAATTGAGACCTTTTCTGTCATGCAGGCCCTAAAAGTTGTGGACGAAGCAGACATAGTCCTGCTCTTAATAGACAGCATCGTGGGGCCGACAGAGCAGGATGCGCATGTGGCCGGGTATGCCTTCGAAAAAAACAAGGCCATGATCCTTATTGCCAACAAGTGGGATGAGGGACAAAAAAAATACACGAGGACAGATTTTCAATCGATCATGGAGCTCAAGATGAACTACCTCAAAAATTGTCCGATACTTTACTGTTCAGCAAAGACAGGGAAAAATTTAAATAAAATTTTTGACGCGATGGAGTTTATAAGAAAACAATACGACAAGGTCATCAAGACAAGCAAATTAAATAAATCATTTCAATATATTATAGAAAACCACCCCCTGCCTGTCTATAAGGGGCAGCAAATGAAAATGTACTACGCCACGCAGGTGAGTACCCGCCCCCCAAGTTTTGTGGTCTTTTGTAACTATCCAAAACAGGTCCATTTTAGCTATAAACGCTATCTTATCAATGCGTTACGAGAACAATTTGAATTAAAAAATGTCCCGGTTAAGGTCCTTTTTAAAGCGAGGTAAAAGACACGGATTTTTTTTAAAAAAAATACGAAACTTTTGCCCGCCCGTCTCGATAACAAACAGTGTCCAAACCGTCGATCCCGTATTAAAGGGGGGCCTCTATGTCCACAATACCACCACTCGTGACTGCAAACCTTGGATTGCTACCTCAGTTGCCACAAGGAGTAGAGGCAGCAGCGGGGCGTTTTGCACCGCTTTTTAAGGAATTAGCGGCCCCGCCATTTAGAATTGTTGCAGACTCAAGCGTTCTATTTAACACACACAGCACAGATAACACTGGCAGGGCCCCACAAGACCACGTCCCCGACTGGGATGGCAAAGGTGGTCTTGAAGGCTGGCGCGCCTATCAAAATACACATCATGATTTGGCCCCACCACCGGGAAGGGCCCATGCCTTGATAAGAAAACTATTGACGTTAAATCAATACGCCACCGATCCCTATAACGAGCCCTTGGTCAGGGTTGATGTGGTCTCCAAAATGCCTTATGCCCTCGCCGACCGTTTTATGAAGGCCATTGAAAGGGATTTCAGTGCACATTCTAATCAGGGCATCAGGCGTTTTTCTTATGGTCAAAATGGAAAGGTCATCGGCCACGGTGCCAGTGATCCCAGGATACAGGAACTCATTAAAAAATTGGGTCTTGAAGAAAAGATTCAGGCAGGGGGCCCAATACCTAACTTGTTGGAATTTGGGGCAAATCTATATATAACGGCCAGTCCTTATTGGGCAGCCCAGGCCCTGCTTAACGGCATTGCTGCAGTTTATATTCCTCCACATATCAATAACTTAGATACTGATGATGGCCAGCCAATCATCGTCAGCTTTGACTGCGATGGCGTCATCATAGACGATGAGGCCGAAAAAGAGTTTCAAAAAGGAGCGACATTTTTAGAGCGTCTGTTCAATTTTGATCAGCATGAAACAAATCTTGTTAATACAATACCACTCTTGGGGCCACTATTTCCTGCCTTTCTAGGCCTGTATGGACTTGCCTCCTTGTTTTCCCATCTTCCAAGTGAACAAAGACCGTTTCGAATCATCATGGTCACAGCGAGGGGACCGGCGACACAACGCAGGATTAAGGCTTCACTCAGAAAGCTGGGTCTTAATAATGCAGAAGTTATGTCCGCAGTGGAGCAGATGTCAGGTGAGGAAAAAGGCCCTTGGCTTGTCAGAAATAACGCGACTGTCCATTTTGATGACAGTCCAAAACACATAGGCTCCGCCTTGAAACATGGTATTATCGCGGGGCATGTCGTTGATGGGGTTGTTAATGAAGCCATCATCGCAGCGCTGGCGCAAAAGGGCGATAAGGCAGGCGATCAATTCATGTTGCCATTTTACAAGTAGAACCTTGGAAGGTTTTTTCTACGCGTTTCGGCATCAATTTTTGCATGGTGTCCGCCCGCGTAGTGTTTTCCGCTTTATGTGGGTTAGGTGATAACAACCCAGCAACCCCAGACCAAGCCCTCCTCCAAACACTAAGTCGCATAATATATATTATGTTAATTTTAGAGTGTTTCACGTGTGACAGATTTTGATCAAAATATGCCAATGTGTTTATTGTTATGTGGATAACTCTATTGCACACTCAACAAAGAATGCATTCGACGCTCCCGCGCCCGATGGACTGTGCGAACCCGATAAATGAATCTCTCATCTCTTGCTGCTTGTCGCGGTTCAATTGCCAAAATGCGGTTATACAAAACGTCGGCGCGTTTCGTCTCGCCCGTTTTTTTCAAGTTACTAACTTGACTGTGACGCGGTTGAGTTCCTCCGTTATGCGAGGAATGCACCCGCGCTCTGTCGACTTTGAAATTCCTACACATTAAACTGCAAAACTTTGGGCCCGTGCTTCAAGAAATGGTAGTTCAGGTGTTACATTGGCCAACAACCTGTTAAGTCATGCAACCTGATCAATCCATGGATCTTGGGATCTTAACATACGCACCTTGCCGCGTGATCTGGCAGATCATTGTATCCGACACTCTGTGACACGAGAACCACGCAAAAATAATACGCTGCAAAAAACTGCTGCTAACGGATTCAGCCATGCTGCTCATTTCTAAACCAAAGCAAAAAAGCAGCAACACTTGATTGACTTTTCCTCCGTCATATTATTATGTGCTTGTGTTCATATGAGCAGCCACACATTCCTGCACGACCAGGCACTTCATAATAACAAAACCATTGACGCCGTTGTTAAGCACGCACAAGAAAACATTATAAGACATTGCCATGATGATGGTTACTGGTGGTACACACTCGAAACCAACGACTCTATCAATGCAGAGTTCATCATGCTCCTTCAATACCTTTCCATCGAAGATCACGAAACCATCATGGGTCTGTGCCGGTGGATTATTAAAAACCAAAATCCCAATGGTTCGTGGAGTATTTATTTTGATGACGAGGGAGATGTCAGTACCACCGTCGAGTGCTACCTTGCCTTAAAGATGGCCGGATACGCTATTAATCATCCATCACTCTCCAAGGCCCGTGACTTTATTTTACAATCAGGTGGTATAACCAAGGTTCGTGTGTTCACACGTATTCACCTTGCGCTTTTTGGATTGGTAGATTGGTCAATCTGCCCTAACATGCCTGTGGCCCTTATGCAATTGCCCGAATGGACCCCCGTTAACATCTATGAGTTCTCCAGCTGGGCTCGGGCCAGCATTGTCCCCTTGCTCGTTATCATGGACACAAAGCAAACACGCGCCATCCCGGGACTAAATCTCGACGAACTCTATGCAGAAAAAAATATTAAAACAGCAAAATGGCAGTATGATTTTGACGCAGGTCTTCTGAGTGTCGAAAATGTCTTTCTCCAAATCGACAAGGCCCTCAAGGTTGCCGATCGGCTCAAACTTAAACCCTTGGGAAAAATGTCCCTCAGAAAGTGCGAAGAATTTATTCGCAACCACCTTGCTGGAACCGAAGACATCTATCCCGCCATGTTTTATGGGATCCTCGCATTAGACAACTTGGGTTACGATGTTAAGGATCAACTCATCGAAAAGGTATTGTTGGGTCTAAAATCTTTCCATGTCATAATGACGCATAATAATCTTAATGAGATTCCCTTCCTCGATAGCTCTTCAATTGACTACAATGTTGTGTACAAAGCACCTCAAAATCAGGCCTCTTCCAACTTGGTTTATCAGCAGTGTTGTATTTCCCCAGTTTGGGATACGGCTTGGGCCGCTGTGGCACTGTTAGAGTCTGGGCTCCACCCTTCTCACCCCCTTTTAATCAAGACAGCAAAATGGTTATTATCAAAAGAGATTAACGACGTTTATGGCGATTGGGCCATTAAAAATCCAGGTATCGACCCTGGCGGTTGGTCATTTGAATTCTATAACAAGTATTATCCCGATCTTGATGACACGATAGAGGTTTTAACATTGCTTCACAATGTAGATCTGCCCTACCGCGAACTCAAAAAACCCATCGAAAGAGGTCTTAACTGGCTTCTCTCCATGCAATGTAAAAATGGCGGGTTTGCGGCATTTGATAAAGACAATGATTTAACCATACTCAACAAATTACCTTTTTCTGATCATGGGGCATGTCTCGATCCACCAACGGTAGATATTACAAGCAGGGTCATTTCGTTTTTGATTAATGTGGTGGGGTATAAAAAAGATTCGCCTGCTATTCAAAAAGCGGCCGATTTTATCGTCGACAGACAGGAAAAAAACGGTTCCTTCTGGGGCCGCTGGGGTGTCAATTATATTTACGGCACGTGGTGCGTCCTCGAAGGGTTGGGAGCCCTTGATCGTGAAAAAGACAAGTTCACCCTCAACCGCACCGTTCATTGGCTTAAGTCCATTCAAAATCCCGATGGCGGCTTTGGCGAATCCTGCCAGTCCTACAAAAAAGGTGAATACGTTCCCCTTAACGACTCAGTCCCCTCCCAAACGGCTTGGGCCCTCATGGGGCTCATCAGTGCCGGGCAAGCCCATTCAGAGTCGGCAAAAAAAGCCGTTGATTTTTTAATGAGGTCACAAAATCAATCGGGCGGCTGGGATGAGAGGCATTTTACAGGCACCGGATTCCCCGGACACTTTTATATCCTGTATCATGGCTACAAGCATTATTTTCCACTCCTTGCACTTTCAAAGTACAAGAAAACTGCCTAAAAGAATGACCCGGCTATTGTTGCCCCGTATTCTTAATCTCTCGGATATTTCCACACCAGGTATCGCGATAATCTCACCCTGCTCGTCCCTTAACACAGGCCAGAAAAGACGTTGGTATTGGGGAATTGATCTGGATTGATAAAAGTCTTTAAGTTTAACGGGGGTTTTTTTTGAAAAAGGAATAAACGTCTCCGCTGTTTTTGCGTATGAGATGGTGATGGGGAATTTTATTTTATCCGCATTTAAATAAAAGGGTTGTAATGCTGTTGTTAAAGAGACGGGGCTGTTTTTTTTCTCCGCAATTTTACCAAGGCAAATAACCATACCAAACTGTGACAGATAACAGGCCCCTATTCCCCTGATCTTAAAGTGATAAGACAACATGGTTTGCATATCCGTATCAGAATAAAAATAGAAGCCGCCTTTGTCCTTAAAACAGAAACTCTCACCGAGCTGCAATTTACAATCTTTGGTTGGCAGAATTTTTTCAAAATGTTTTTTTTCTATCTGTTGACGAAATCCGTTTTCTTTTGTTTTGCGAGCGAAAAATCTGAATTGCAATTCAACCGGCCATGATTCCCAAACGTGACGAGGCACAAAATGAGAGTATCTGCGCGCAAGAAAATTAAGCCTTGCCTCAAAAAAATCATCGACAGACCCAAGCGATGCGGCAAGTTTAACCGCAGAATTCTTTGCCCGACAAGACTGCCACCCCGCCATGATATCCTGACGCACCCGATTTCTTAAATACGCCCGTCTCAAATTTGAGGCGTCAGTGCAGTATTTTTTTTGGTGACTCTCAAGCCATGTGAGAATTTCATCCTTTGAGATATTTAACAGGGGACGTAAAAGTGTCACGGGTTGCTTGAATAAAAGACCCTTGACCGCCCGCATCCTTCTTATCCCGCACAGCCCCTTGACTCCTGTTCCCCTGCCCTTCTTCATGACCAGCGTCTCCAGCAGATCATCCTTGTGATGTGCTGTCATGATGTAACGATAACCCTTTTGACCGGCAAGTTTAAACGCGTTCTGATAGCGCCGCTTTCTGGCCATGTTCTGCAGATGGCACTTTTGGTCAAAATGAAGATCCTGTACCACACAGGGGATGCCACAATCTTTGCAAAGATCCTCTACAAATTCTTGTTCACTGTCTGATTCTTTGCCCCGCAGATGATGATTAAAATGAATCACATCAAACAAAACACCATGTTTTTTTTTAAATTTGACAAATAAATGAAACAGAAACACAGAATCCGGCCCGCCGGAAACCAGAAGAAGGGTTTTTGAGCACGAAAGTGCTGCAATCTCCGATTTTAAAAAAAAATCTGAAGTGTTGTTTATGGATAGCAACATCGAAATTTCTGGACATGAGCGCTAGCTTTCCTGCGGCGCACAGGCAGCCGTGACCCTGTTACGACCAGCGCCTTTTGACTGATACAATAACTTGTCGACCTCGCTGATCAGGGCCACATAATCCCTGTAGTTATTGTTAAATGATGTGGCCACACCCAACGATATCGTCACCTTTATTTTTGCGTCCTCATAGTCTATTTCTGTGGCTTCTATTTTTTCCCGAATGCGTTCGGCAAGATTGACGGCATCCTGACATTTTGTATTACGCATGATGATGACAAATTCTTCACCACCGTACCTGCAGAAGACGTCTTCGTTTCGAATCATTTTGCTGACACAGGTGCCGAGATCCTGTAGTACCTTGTCCCCTGCAAGATGACCATAGGTGTCGTTAATGACCTTAAAAAAGTCGATATCAAACATCAGCAGTGAGAGAGGCAGTTTTTGTCTGGAACTAAATGAAAATTCGTCTGATATTCTCTTTAAGAAAAAACTTTTGTTATACGTTGATGTGACAGGGTCCATGACCCCCATTTCATATCTCTTTCTCTCCGAGACTTTGCGATCTTCGTCAAAAAAGTCAAACTGCATGATGGTGTCTTTGGAGATCTGGATTTTGTCTCCAGCCTTTAAGATTGTCGTTTTGATTCTTTTGTTATTGACGTAAGTTCCATTGGTGGAGTTGAGATCTCTTATTTCGTAATCTTTGCCCTGGTGAAGAATTTTAAAATGCTTTCTGGAAATCGTTGTGTCCTCGATCCATATGGAACAATCTGTTGATCTTCCGGCAATGAGTTCGTTTGCACTGATATTGTACAACTTGCCAATATCCTTGCCTGCGACAACAATTAAATAGGGCTCGGTGCTTGATTCGTCCTCAAGGTTAAGATCTTCGAGTGAAGAAACGATGGTCTCATCAACAGACATAATTATAGCCTCCAGAAAATACAGGTACCCCTACAAGAAAATATAAATATTTTCAAGCGTGCGAAAAGGCTGCTCTGAGCACACCGTCAATTTTTTTCTAACTCGAAGTTAACGGTCATTTCTTCCCCATTCTTTAATTGCACCTTTTTTTCCTGTTGTCGATACCCCTGATTTTTTACATTGATATTCAGGGCTTGGTCGGGCACGACATTGTTGTTTTGATAAGGGGTTTTGCCTGCAAATGCGCCATTAATGTAAACATCAGCACCTATGGGATTGCTGGTAACCGAAATATAGGCTGTGTTTTTTACAAACTTATGTTCTAACACAAGCGGTTTTCCCTTCTCAAAAGTAATTTCTTTGGTAAAAAAACTGTATTTTTCAAGAAACAGACCTATCTTGTATGGTTTGTCCGGCTCGAAGTTCTTTATCACGACAGGCGTGATCTCCTTCCACTTTATGTTATTAAGATAAACAGTAGCCCCCGGAGGGACTGTTTTTATGGTCAGCATGCCCGTCTCCAGAGCTAAAATATTAAATTTGGGTTTAATAATTTGATGCTCAAACGGTTTGAGAAATACATGAGCGACAAAGTCCTGGTAACCCTTTTGACTCACACGAATGTTGTATTGACTCTCAGATTTAAGAGCGAAGATGCCTGAATCCGGGGGTTTTGTTTCGAGATCGTTGATAAAAATACTCATTTCCTTTTTTAACCCCTCAAAAGAAATCGAGGCCTTTGCTGCAACCGAAAACAAATAAAAATAAATCGCGCCGCACACAAAAAGAAATACAAAAAAACCAAACAGCCACATTAATCTTAAGTTGGCACGAACTGTTTTTTTGATCTTGGTAATGGGGGTTAAATAGGCATCAAAAACATCTTTGACGGTCAGTTCTTCCTGCGGCACGCAGGGCTTTTTGAGTGCAATTTGTGCCGTATTCAGCCTTGTCACGGGCGTCTTTTCTTTGACAAAGAGATGATCTGGCAGGTCCTTTTCGTCATCTTCTGGTCCAAAGAGTCTGTAGACAAATTCTGCTGCATAGACAGGCTTAAAATCCGGGTTGATTACAAAAAGGAGTTTTTCGAGATCAAGCGCCATATCATCAGCATCCTGATAGCGATGCTTTGGATTTTTTTGAAGGGCCTTTCTGATGATTTTATCCAGCTCTTTTGGAGTATCTGGTCTTATCGAGGCCGCATTAATGTATTTTCCCTTCTGAATGGCCTTGACCGTCTCTTGATTTGTTTTTTTCTTAAAAAGTCTTTCTCCAGTTAATGATTCCCAGAGCAGTGTACCCATGGAAAATATATCGGACCTGTTGTCGATGACATCAGATCGGGATTGTTCCGGGGACATGTAGGCAAATTTTCCCTTGAGCACACCAGACTCGGTTTTGCCCTCTTTATTTCTTGCCTTGGCAACTCCAAAATCGATGATTTTAATCTGCCCTGCGTAAGACAAGATAATATTTTGCGGTGAAATATCCCGATGAACAACCCCCATGGGTTTGCCATCGGTACCCTTTTTATTGTGAATGTAATTAAGTCCGCGGCATGTTTCTATGGTACAGTAAAGAAGAATATCGAGCGGGATTTTTTTTTCGCGAAGTTTTAACTTTTTGTTGATCTGGCTGAATGTTTTGCCGTCCACATATTCCATGACAATAAAATAATCGTCTTTGACACGACCCAAATCGTAAATCTGCGCGATATTGCCATGAGTAAAATTGACCGCAATTTTTGCTTCATCCACAAGCATCTCAACGTATTCTGGATCGGCGGATATGTGAGGCAGGATTCTCTTGATGACGACCAGGCGCTCAAAACCGTTGGGGTCTACAGTTTTTGCCTTGAAAACCTGTGCCATTCCCCCTTGGGCAACCTTGGCAAGCAAAGTGTATTGACCAAGTTTTTGAGATTCTTCTGACATACTTTCTTAAGGCCAAGTGTCTCTATTTTTTTCGCAGAAGTCTCGAAAAGAAATAACCGGATTCGCCTTTGTCTGTTGGGACAAGGTATGTTCCTAATTCAACATCCTTAAACGGGGTAGTGAATGTTGTGTCTAATTCGAAGTCGGGATGCTCTGTAAGAAATTTTTTTATGATTTCCTCGCCCTCGTTTTTGTCGATCGAACAGACAGCATACAGCAACGTACCTCCTGGTAAAAGATACTGACAGTATGTGTTGATGACTTCTGTTTGTTTGGCGCGTTGTTCCTCGAGATCGGCTAATTTTCTAAACCATTTGATTTCGGGATGTGATGAAATCGTCCCAAGACCCGAACAGGGGGCATCAACAAGAATTTTGTTGAATTTTTTTTCAAAGACAATGACTGGCCTGACTCGTTTAAAACCCATCTTTTGAGATCTGATCTCGATGGCATGCATCTTTTTATCGACAACATCAAAGTAATGAATATCAGCCTTGTCTTTAATGTTTTCGGCTATCTGAAGGGTTTTACCGCCGTAACCGGCACAGGCATCCAGAATATTGTCCCCTTCCTGAACATCAAGATAGCGAACAATCCTTTGACTGGCCATGTTTTGAATCGTCCATAGACCCTCATGATACCCGGGGACATCCTTTGGCGACATAGACAGACTGGGCAGGACAAGACAATTAGTGACCGCTGTTTGGGAGCAAGTGATATTTTCCTTGCGCAGCTTCATGATTAATTTTTCTTCTGATATTTTTGTGATATTAACCCTGATGAAGGTTGGTGATGCTGTATTAAGGGCCGATGCGATCTGAAAAAATTTGATTGGAGACCACATTTCTGAGAGATAGTCAGAGAGCCACTCGGGAAACGATGTTTGAACCCACAGGGGAAACTTGTCTAAATCTGCAAATCTCTGGTGATGCTGTAAAAATTTCTGCATGACCGCGTTAACCACATCGGTCATGGGGCCTTCGCCGATAAAGTGTTTCGCCATCTCTACACATTCGTTAACAATGGCGTAATCCGGAATTTTTGTCAGATAGATTTTTTGATAGAACCCAATCGCAAGGATCCATTTGATCTTGTCTGGAATTTTTTCGGGCCTGGAAAGAAACTTGTCTACAAAATAAAGCAATTGATGACCATAGCGTAAGAAACCATAGAACAACTCGGTAAAGAGCGCCCTGTCCTCAGCGGAGAGATGATTCTCTTTTAAGATTTGATCGATCTTGTGACCCGAAAATGATTTTTTTTGGAAAAGATCAGAGATGACCGGAATAAGATGATAACGCGCACGACTGATAGGCAGTCTGGGATTGCGTCCTGGATTTTTTCTCGCATTTGAATACACTGTTTGCATCCTTTGACTCAAGATGGATAATATCGTAAATAGTCGATTTCAAGTTACTCACTTGACTGTGAGGCGGTTGCACACTTCTATTGTGCGAGTGATGCACCCGCGCTCAGTCAGTTTTGAAATACCTGGACAATAAAAAACACGTCCAAACCGTCACTTCTTTAAGTCCTAAAGAACCCCCATATCTTACTTGTAATATTTTATAAAACAAATTAGTTTTAATTTGGAATCTTTGTGCAATATTAATATGTTATATTCAGGATGTAAAGCATTTTCCCTACAAAAACCAGGATTATGGTCTCCCATACTCTAAAAGAAAGAATGCGTGATCTCATCGATCAGATTCTTTATCACGATGATCTCTACTATCATCAACAAAGGCCTGTCATCTCCGACGCTGCCTATGACAACCTGTTCAATGAACTCAAGGCACTCGAATCCACACACCCCGAATTCATACAGTCGGACTCCCCGACACAAAGGGTTTCGGGCAGGGCCGACGAAAATTTTAAAAAAATCACTCACAAGGTTCCTCTCTTAAGTCTCGATAGCTATTACAATGCCGCTGACATCGCCCAATTTCACAACCGCATTGTAAAAGACCTGGACAAGTCCAGTGTAGAGTACGTTTGCGAATTTAAATTCGATGGGGTGTCGGTCTCCCTTATTTACGAAAATGGTCGTCTGGTGAGGGCTGGCACACGGGGAGACGGTTATATTGGTGAAGACATTACCGAAAACATTAAAACAATAAAGAACCTGCCTCACAAACTCACGGGGGCGCAGGTCCCAAGGGAACTGCATCTCAGGGGCGAAGTGCTTTTTTTGATCAAAGATTTTATCAACATCAACAAACAATTGATCCTTGAAAACAAGGAGGCGTTTGTTAACCCGCGTAATGCGGCAAGCGGCAGTCTCAGGCAGCTCGATACGACTGTTACCGCCAGACGCCCCCTGCACTGCTTTTGCTACACGATCATGTATCATTCAGATGATTTTGCGTGTGCCACACAGTCTGAGGCCATCAAAAAACTTGCAGCGATGGGGCTGCCAACCGGCGATTTTCACCCTGTTTGTCAAACAACAGAGGAGCTCTTTGCCTTTCATAAGAAGTATCAGCAGGAACGTGATACCCTGCCCTTTGAGATTGACGGTCTTGTCATCAAGTTGAACTCCCTTGAAGATCAGAGGGCGCTTGGGACCAAGGCAAGGTCGCCGCGCTTTGCCTGCGCTCTCAAGTTTGAGTCCAGAAAAGAGACCACCACAGTTGAAGACATTGCCCTGCAGGTAGGCAGAACGGGCGCCATCACACCAGTGGCCATATTAAAACCCGTGAACATCGGTGGTGTCACAGTGAGCAGGGCCACGCTTCATAATTTTGATTTTGTGGATCAACTGGGGATCACCCTTGCGGATCATGTTCAAGTGGCAAGGGCCGGCGATGTGATCCCGGCAATCATTTCGGTGGATACCAGTAAACGGGTCGCTTCCCAAAAAAAAATCACGCCACCCGACAAATGCCCCGTCTGTCAATCAAAGGTCATCAAGGATAAATCCCACTACTACTGCACAGGGACACATACCTGCCCCGCTCAGATCAAATGGAGCATTGTCCATTTTGCGTCAAAGCGGGCACTCAATATCAACGGCCTTGGAGAAGAGACTGTCGACCTTTTACTTGAGCGTGGTCTCATCAAAAATACGGCCGACCTTTATGATCTGACCGCGTCTGACCTGCTGTCACTGGACGGCTTTAAACTAAAAAAATCCCAAAATCTGCTTAACGCCCTTGGTGACAGTAAAAGCAGGCCCATCGAAAAACAACTCTTTGCGCTGGGCATTCGCGAAGTAGGCGAACAGACCGCAAAGATCATCATGGCTCATTTCGGTTCCTTTAACACACTCGAAAAAACCTCCGTGGAAGAACTACAGACCATCGATGGTATCGGTCCCGAAACCGCAGAATCTGTGTTCTCTTTTTTCAGCCATCCCGAAAACAAAAAAATCGTTAAAAAATTAAAAGACCACGGCATGTTTGAGCAAGTGTTTGCGTCGAAGGTCAAGGGGTCCAACCTTGAGGGACTTGTGTTTGTTCTCACAGGTGAACTCAAAAGTTTTTCCCGTTCCGCCTTAAAAGAAAAACTTGAAGCCCTTGGTGCCAAGGTCACCAATACGGTCAGCAAAAAAACCGCGTATGTGGTTGTTGGCAGCAATCCGGGGAGCAAGTTTGACAAGGCAAAATCACTCGGTATTAAAATTTTAAATGAAGATGATGTTGTGAAACTTATGGAGTGAAGATTGCCGCGAAACTTACGCTCCTCGCAATGACGGCGTCGTCATCGCGAGCGAAGTGTTTCGATCCCCCTGATACCACTTGAGTCAGAGAAAATCTTTACTCTTCGAGCGCCTCATCCGGTTCTTCATGATCCGGAGTGTCCAGGAGCAGCCGTGATTGTGTCTCGGGCAGTTCTTCTACATTTCGTAATTTAAGTTGTATTTTTCGAGTGCGTGTCCCGACCAGTTTGTCGAGATCGTCGCTTGCTCCATGAAGACGCGTCTGCACATTTTTGAGCACATCACCAAACGTGCCAAACTCTTTTTTGACGGCCCCCAGAATCTCGCGGATTTCGTGGGAACGTTTTTCAAAGGTGAGTGTCTGAAAGCCCATTTGCAGGCTGTTGAGCAGTGCAGCCAGAGTGCTTGGGCCTGCCACAATCACCCTGAGGTCCCTGTGCAGTGTTTCCAACAGGATTGATTCACGCACAATCTCTGCATACAACCCCTCGGTGGGCAAAAAAAGTATGCCAAAGTCCGTGGTGTGCGGGGGATCAATGTACTTGTCGCGGATATCTTTTGCCGACTTTTTTATCGCGCTCTCAAGTTCTTTTTTTGTCAATCGAATCTGTTCGATATCTCCAAGCTCGTAGGCAGACAAAAGCCGTTCGTAAGATTCTCTGGGAAATTTGGAATCAACAGGCAACCAGACAGGCTCGTCATGAACATCTTTGCCGGGGAGTTTAATGGCAAACTCAACCTGCTCTCTGCTGCCCTGCTTTGTGGAAATATTTTTTCCAAAAAGACCGGGGGCCAGAATCTGCTCCAGTATGTTGCCAAGTTGAATCTCTCCAAGAATGCCCCTTGTCTTTACGTTGGAAAGCACCTTTTTGAGGTCGCCAACACCGTTGGCCAGGCTTTTCATTTCGCCAAGCCCGCGATTGACCGCCTCGAGATTGGTGGAGACCTGTCTGAAAGATTCGGCCAGTCTTTCGTTGAGGGTCTTTTGCAATTTTTCATCCACGGTGGCACGCATTTCTTCCAGTTTTCTGGTGTTCTGCTCCTGAAGCTCTGAAAGTTTTTTGTCCAACGTATCGGTGACCGATTTTAATCTTGTTTCGTTTTCTCTGCTGATGTCACTTACAGATTTGTTGAGCGACTCAAATTGAGATTTTAATTCTTTATTGAATTCTTTAATGCCGCTTGAAAAATTTTCGCCAAAAGTTATCAGGGAGGATCTGCTTTCTTCGCGGTTTGTCTTTTCAGACTCGTTCATCTGGCGCTGAAACTGCTCCAGCGTTTCTCTGAGTTCTTTGCGATGCTCGCCGGCATTTTGGGTAAATTCACCGCGGTTTTGAACCAACTCGCTTTTAAGGTTGGCTTCGAGGCGCTGCATCTCTTTTTCGATGGGGACAAGGATGTCCTTATGCGAGGCATTGATTTTGTTTCTTGTCAGGAGATAAAACAAACCCGCTGCCAAAAAAGCAATGACAGCGCCAAAAATAAATAGTGTTAAAAGTGTGACCATGCTTCCGCCATATTCCTTTTATCAAAGTCACGACGCAATAACCTTATTTTACACTACAGGTCAATTTGAGATAGATAAATAATCAACGCCAAATATGGATTTTGACTCTCTGGCAAAAAGATCAAGTGCTTCTTTGGTTGCCTGCGAGTGTTCACTCACCAGATACCGGGCCAGTTGTGCCACAATGGCTCTGGCCACAGTAGGAGAATACACTGCGGCGAGATCGAGTAATTTTTGTCTGACATCCTGAGAGGGATTGTCTCCCAGGCTGCCCTCCTGGTAATATTTGAGCTCGCACAATTCGGCATAGATTTCTGTTTCTGGATACTGATAAACGGCGTAAATCGGTCTCGTCCCGCCCTTTGCCACAATTTTTTCTTCCCTTGTCAAGGTATCAAGCACACCTTCGATAATCTTGGTTGACAGCAGGTAACTGTGTTCTTCGTAATTTTCGTGCCCGGCCAATTCGTGATAGATGTTGGCAAAGATATGGGTTGTGTTTTTTTCTGCCGTCAGAACCCAGTTTTTTCCCACGCAGAGATTGTGGTTCATATTGTAGGCATCGGCACCCATCTCCTCAGTGCTGGCTGGTTTGAATCTGATTCCACCACCCTTTTTCTCTACATCTGCAATGAGTTCTTTTATGTCATCGGGGGCCTCTCTCTTGATGGTCTTGACCACCGTTTCAAATCGTCTCTCCCAATGTATTTTTTCATCATCAGATAGCGACTCCCACCATGAGGCCCGTCTTCCCCTTGCATACAGGCCACCCCCGCCTGTCTTTTCACGGATGTACTCTGCGGTGGTCATCCCTTTTTCAAAGGCCTTTCGCGCCATGAACCGGCGTTGCTGGTCGACAAGTCGTTTGATGCTTGCCGGACTCATCCCATCATCTGAACAGGTCTCCTCTGAAAAGAAACATCGTATTCTATCAACAAAATTTTCACATTTTTTGCCGCACAAGGCAGAGAAGATATCCGGCATTTCAGACAAGAATTGATCCTGAACTTTTGGCCCTGTACCTTCTTTAACAAGCGCCTGTTCCAACTTAACTGTTGCATTGCAAGAATAATCAGGACAAACAGTGGAGATACCTTCGAAACCCATCATGAGCCCCTTTCTTAAGCCTGCTTGAGATTTTTTTTATTCGCGAGTATGCAGGTTAAAATTGTGGCTTCTCTGACTCACAGGGACAAGTCTTAATGCTGTGAGATGGATGACAAAATATATGCTGCGGCCGCCCCATGGTGAAGGCCGCTTTTAAAAAAACGACAGGGGTGTAATCATGACACACACACATCACAACCAGCAGATTTTTTCCGGTATCCGTATTCTTGATTTCACGCAGGTCATTGCAGGATCATACGGCACAACCATCATGGGCGATATGGGGGCCGAGGTCGTCAAGGTCGAGTCTCCCGGCGGCGATGCCTTAAGGTTTGCGGGTCCCATGTACAAGGGCGAGAGCGGTTTTTTTCTGCTCAACAACCGCAACAAAAAAAGTATTTGCGTGGATCTTAAAAACAAGGAGGGACTTGACATCATCAAAGAACTCATCCCTCATTTTGACTGCATTGCCGAAAACTTTAAACCGGGGGTCATGGATAAACTGGGGCTGGGTTATGAGGAGGTAAAAAAAATAAAAGAGACCATCATTTATCTGTCTGTCTCGGGTTACGGAAGCAATAACAGGTATTCAGACAGGCCTGCCTACGATAATATGATTCAGTGCGAGACAGGACTCACCGCCCTTAATGGCCTGCCCGCGAACAACATGCCACTCCGCAGTCCGTTGAGCATATCAGATTACACAGCAGGCATCTACGCCGCCTTTGGGCTTGCATCGGCTATTTATCACCGCAAAAATACCGGACAGGGCCAACACATCGACATTGCCATGTACGACGCGCTTATCTCGATCATGGATAACAGCTTTCTGATTTATAATTTTAACAAGGCAGAATATCAGCAAGGCAAAAGTCTTTATGATTTGGGCCTGGAAAACACAGGCAACCGGCACCCCGGCGCCGCACCGCATGGATACTACCGCACAAGGGATGGGCATGTCGCACACATGTCTCTGACAAATCAGATGTGGCACAAGCTGCTCGAAATCATCGGGCAAAAACAACTTATCGGTCACCCCGAATACGAAAAACTCGATCACAGAAAGGCAAAATGGAAAGAAATAGACCAACTCATCGAGGCATGGACCACACAGCACACAACAGAAGAGGTGATTAAAATATTCACCGATCACAGACTCCCCTGCGGCAAGGCGCGCAGTATTGCCGAGGTCTTTGACGACCCGCAAAGTACAGAACGCGGAATTTTTAAAGAGGTGGAACACCCCACAGCCGGCAGGATCACAATCACAAACATCCCTGTCAAATATTCGGAGACACCCGCGCAAATCAACAAACCCTCGCCGCGGTTGGGGGAACACAATCACGAGATCCTGATGCATGATCTGGGGTATTCAAAAGAAAAAGTTGACGCCCTTCTGGATAAAAAGATTCTGTACTCATGTTTTGATAACGGTCAGGGACGTGTTGCAACACGGGGGCAATAAAATCATGCGCTGAAAATAAAAGCTCTTTCTGCTTCTTGGTTCAAAAGTCTCGGCAACGCACCTGAAATTATGGTTTTGCCGACCAAATAGAATATTAGATTCCGCTGAAAAACCCCTGCCTGAATTTTAGTCTGAGCAAACCGATCCGTCATCAGCCAGTCACTTTTTTCTTTTCTTTGACTCAATAGTCTTGGGTGTTTTTGTTTTCTTAACTGGATTGCTTC